>JAEUIL010000954.1 GCA_016794255.1 Planctomycetaceae bacterium
GATGATCGCCCCGGCCGCGTCACCCAACTCGGGCTTGGACCAAGCGGCGTACGACGCTTGATCGGCGAAGACAATCGCCACCATCGGAAACTCGGGCTTTTGTAGATCAAAGCCACGGCGCGTCCAGTAGTTCGTGAACACTTTGTACAACTGCTCGAACAACGCGCCGCACCATTGGGCATAGGGCTTCGACGTGTTGTGCAGAATCACGTAGTTGGCGGTCGTGTACAGCTCGAAGCCCTTGGGCAACTGCTTCAGCAACTGCTTGCCCAGTTCATCGCCGGTGAGCGGTTCAAAGGGCGTGTTGTCCGACGACTTGAGCACGATCTCCTCGGGCATGATCGACCACAACACACCATCGGCCGACTGCACGAGCAACCCGCCATCTTGAGCCGCCACGACCGTGCGCCCCGAGATCACCTGTTCGATGTTGTCGCGTTTGATCGTGATATGCTCGACGGCCCCAGCCGGTGCGACGTAGACGGTCAGCACGCCGATCATTACCAGAGCCACGATCCAGCGGAGCGAAAGACCATGCGACATGAGAGCGGTCACGAGAGGAAACACGAGTTTGCCCGAGAGGTGTGGCGTATCGTCGCCGCAACAGCGGTCGGCTGTCAACGTGGATCACGCTCCGAGATCAGCGGTCCGATGAGTCGCACGATTCCGATACTTAACAGTACCATGATCACGGACTGCGCCACGCAAATTCCGGCGACTTCATCCTCGACGCCATAGTGCAGCAATCCGAAGACGCGGACCGACAGCGTCATGATCCCCGGCGGCAACACCAGGATCGAGCCGGCGACATCGCCCCACGACACAATCGCGGCCACGACGGCGCTCGCAAGCAAGACGCCGTGCTGACTGGGCCAAACCACCTGTCGCAACGCGGCAAATTGCCCCCAACCGCCCAGCCGGACGCGATCGACGACCTCGTCGGGAATCGTGTGACACGCCGACCATGCCAGCATCCAGGTCCATGGGATCGCTCGCAGCGTATGGGCCAACCACGGGGCGACGGGCGTGCGATCGTAAAGCCATGTGAAACCGGGAATTGCCGGCTGATTCAAAATCGCAATCAGTGACAGTCCCAACACCGGCCCCGGCACCGCGGCGAGCAACCCCATGAACGACCACGCGATCTGGGGCGACGTCCGTCGCACGCGCATCGACCAAGCCAACGGCCACGCGATCGTCACGGACGTGACTGCCGTCAGTGTTGCCAGCAGCGTCGACCAACCGATCTCCTGCCGATAGCGCCACGGACTCGACACAACCACGCTGACACATTTGATGAGCGACCAACTGCGCACACGGCCGGCCTCGGTGCTCATGACCAACACGCCGGCCTTCCACAGCAGGTTGCCGAACGGTACCACGACAGTCACCAGCACTGTCAGCAGCACTCCCACGACGACGAGCCATCGCCCCATTCGCCCCAGCGGAAACAGGACCGCCCCCCGAGCATCGACTTCCCGCCGCTCCGGCATCCAACGCCCCACCACGAACAAACTGACGGCCACGAGCACCAGCGCCGTCAACAGTAACGGCCCAGCGGTCAACGGCAGATCGTCGAAAGTGCCAATCGTGGCCTGGGTGTAGAGTTCCTCGGCAAAGGTGCGGACTTGAAAGAAGTCGGTCACGGTCATCTCACCCCCGACCGTGATCGCGATCCATAACACGGCCAGTGCGAGCCAGGCGACGATCTGTGGCAGCGTAACTTGGGCCAGCACACGCCGTGGCGACAGAGTCAGTAACGCGCGTTCTTCAAGTTCCGCATCGACGCGTCGCAAGCCGAGGCCGACGATCAACGCCACCACCGGAATGGCCGCGAGGGCATGAATCCAGATCGCACCGCGCCACCCGTCAAGCCACACCGTGCCCGGCTGCTGCAACGTCCACCAACCGGCCAAGCCGAAGCCCGCCTGCCAAGCACCGGCCAGAATCACGAGCGGCGTCAGCGTTTGGGCAACCAGCAGATGCACCAGCACGCGCGGAAATGCCAGCCGGATTCGAAACACCACGACTGCCAGCAGCGACCCGAGCGGAATCGCAATCACCGCCACCGCTGCGATGAGCGCGAGCGAAGAAACCAGCAACTGGCAACTGATTGGCATGGAACGATGCGGTGTCCGGCTGCCGTCTCTCGGAAGGGAATTAAGCCTCTCGCTGAAACTCGCAGACTATCTTAGTCGACCGGCGCGTTGCGCTCGTACGAGCCGAGCACCTCGAGCCGCACGCACTTGCGTTCCAGCAGCAGAATCGCACGCTTGTTCTTGGCGTCGGTCTGATGGCCGTCGAGTTCGACAAAGAACATGTATCGCCCGTCGCTGCCGGCGATCGGAAACGACTCGATCCACGTCATGTTGAGCCGATTCTTCTTCAGAATGTTGATTGCGTCCGCTAGTCCGCCGGGTCGGTGTTCGACCTCGAACATGAGCGACATCCGATCACGGCCCGTGCGGTGCGCCGGCTCGTGGCTGATCACGGCGAAGCGGGTCACATTGGCCGCGTTATCCTCGATGTTCGGTGCCAACACGTCGAGTCCGTAGTAGGCCGCGGCTTGGGCGCTGGCAATCGCCGCGGCGTTCGGCTTGTCGCGCGCCAATTGAGCAGCCGTCGAGGTGCTCGTGACTTCGATCGTGCGAGCGCCAGGCAGGTGCTTCGCGAGCCAGTTGCGGCACTGACTCAAGGCTTGCGGTCGGCTGTAAATCTCGACGATGTCCGCCCTTGGACACTTGGCGAGCAAACAGTGATGGATCCGCAATTGCACCTCGCCGCAGATTTTGACCGGCAGGCGCGTGAACATGTCGAGCGTGTCGGCGATCCGCCCGTCGGTAGAGTTCTCGATCGGCACGACGCCGAAATGAGCGTGGTTCTTCATCACCTCTTCAAACACCGCGGGAATGGTCCCCACGGGGATCGGCTCGATGGCATGACCAAAGCGGTGCAAGGTCGCCACATGGCTGTAGCTATACGCCGGCCCGAGAAACGCCACGCGACGTGTCTTGCCAATCGCGGCAATGCCGCTGATCAGCTCGCGATAGATGGCTTTGACCGCCTCGGCGCTCAACGGCCCGCGATTGTGTTCGGTCAGTCGCTGGAACAATTCGTCCGACCCGGCCGGAATCTGTTCGACCCCCACGTCGGGCTTGTCGAGCGTTTCGAGCTTGTGTGCCAGCTGAGCGCGGAGATTGATCAACTGCAGCAACTCGCGATCGGTGCGTTCGAGCTGCTGCTTCAAACCGGCCGGCGTCGTCGGGGTCTTCTTCAGGCGTGACGAGTCTTTGCCCATCGGGCGATTTCCAACGAAGGGTGAGGCGTGGGATTCCCTGCGAACGGCGCGAGTCGCCAATTCTGGTGTCACCAGTCTAAACGCGAGTCCGAGTGACTTGAACGGGGGGAGGCCGGTTTGTGGGCAAGAGTCGGGCGACTCGCCGGATCGCCCGCCGCGAGCCACGGGATCGTGACGGCTGCGACATTTCGCCCAACTGCCGATCAACGTTACCACCGGTCTTACCTGTCAAATTGGCAGCACTTACGGGGCGAGTGTCGCGAGGATTATACGGCCGGTCTGCGTCCAGTTGCGTAACCATCTATTTAGTAATGGGTTACAACTCGAATGCGAGCCGAGATTCCGCACTGGCACAGACTTTGCTTTTGTCCTCAACCAGCCATCTGGCCGCTGTCGGAATCGACAAACGAGCCAGCCGGTTCAACAAACCAACGAAGAGATTTGAAACCAATACGCCAGCTTTTCCCGTGGGCCGCCCGATCGGTGCGAACCCCCAGTTTCATAAGGAGCAAACATCATGGCTAAGGGCGAGAAGATCATCGGCATCGATCTGGGGACCACCAACAGCGTCGTGGCGGTCATGGAAGGTTCGGAAGTCAAAGTGATCCCGAATCCCGAGGGTAACCGGCTCACCCCGAGCGTGGTCGCGTTCAACGACAAGGGCGAGACGCTGGTCGGTGAGCCCGCCAAGCGTCAGGCCGTGACGAACCCGACCCGCACGATCTACTCGATCAAACGCTTCATGGGTCGTCGGCACAACGAAGTGGCGAGCGAAGAGACGATGGTGCCGTACAAAGTCGTGGGCGGCTCCGATGAATACGTCAAAGTCGCTATCGGCGATCGTCACCATACTCCGCCCGAGATCTCGGCCAAGGTGCTCCGCAAGCTCAAGGAAAGCGCCGAGGCGTACTTGGGCCACAAGGTGAACAAGGCCGTCATCACCGTACCGGCCTACTTCAACGACGCGCAACGTCAGGCGACCAAGGACGCCGGTCAAGTCGCGGGGCTCGAAGTGGCGCGCATCATCAACGAGCCCACGGCCGCCGCGATGGCCTATGGCCTTGAGAAGAAGAAGGACGAAAAGATCGTCGTGTTCGACTTGGGTGGCGGTACGTTCGACGTATCGGTGCTCGACGTTACGAGCGACGGTGTGTTCCAGGTGATCAGCACCAACGGCGACACGCACCTCGGTGGCGATGACTTCGACCAATGCCTGATCAACTACGTGGCCGACGAGTTCAAGAAAGAGAACACGATCGACCTGCGAAAAGACACGATGGCCCTGCAGCGTCTGCAAGAGGCGTGCGAGAAGGCCAAGAAGGAACTCAGTTCGCAACAGTCGACCGATATCAATCTGCCGTTCATCACGGCCGATGCGAACGGCCCGAAGCACTTGCAGTTGAACATCACTCGGTCGAAGTTCGAGCAATTGTCCGACGCGCTCATCGAGCGTTGCCGCGGTCCGGTGCTGCAAGCGATGAAGGACGCCAAGCTCCAGCCGTCGCAGATCGACGAGGTGGTGTTGGTCGGCGGTTCGACCCGCGTGCCCAAAGTGCAGGAGATGGTCAAGAAGATCTTCGGCAAGGAACCGCACAAGGGTGTGAATCCCGACGAAGTCGTCGCCATCGGCGCGGCCATCCAGGGTGGCGTGCTCGCTGGCGAAGTGACCGACGTGCTGTTGTTGGACGTGACGCCGCTATCGCTCGGTATCGAGACCTTGGGCGGCATCATGACCAAGCTCGTCGAGCGCAACACGACCATCCCGACTGAGAAGAAGCAAGTCTTTTCGACTGCCGATGACAATCAAACGGCCGTGACCGTGAAAGTGTTCCAAGGCGAACGCGAGATGGCCAACGACAACCGGCTGCTCGGCATGTTCAACCTCGAAGGCATTCCGCCGGCCCCGCGCGGCATGCCGCAGATCGAGGTCAAGTTCGATATCGACGCCAACGGCATCCTCAACGTCTCGGCCAAAGAGCTGAAGTCGGGCAAGGAACAGACCGTGCGGATCGAGCAGTCGAGCGGCCTGACCGAGACCGAAATCGAACGGATGCGGAAAGACGCCGAGGCCCACGCCGCCGAAGACAAGCAAAAGCGCGAGCTGGCCGAGAGCCGCAATCAGGTCGAGTCAATGTGCTTCCAGCTTGAGAAGCTGATGAAGGAGAACGGCGACAAGTTGAGCGACGGCGACAAGAGCCCGTTGGAAGCGGCGATTGCCAAAGCGCGCGAGACGGCCAAGGCAGACGATGTCGCGGCGATCAAGAGCGCGATCAGCGAGCTTGAGCACGCGTCGCATGCCTTGTCGCAGACGTTGTACAAAGCTGCCGGTGGCGCGGCTGGAGGGGCCGCCCCCGGTAGCGAACAACCCGCCGATGCCGCTAAGAGTGGCGATGACGACGCGATTGACGCCGACTTTGAAGTCAAGAAGTAGTCCCACACCAAGCCGCGAGCTTTGCTCGCGCCGCATCTTCAATCGAGCCCAGGTCCCCGCCGAGTCATTCGGCGGGGACCAAGCTCTTGTTCTGTACTTGAGTTGATCCGGTTCGTGGATCGCCATTCCCCGTAGGAGACGTTCTGCGCCACCGGTACGCGCCCGTGATGGTTCCCAAGCCCACGTTTGTCGTTCCCCACAAAACACCAAACACCACACACGAAACACTCCCATGGCATTCCGCATCGATAAACTCACCATCAAAGCCCAGGAAGCTGTGCAACGGGCTCAAGAGACGGCGGCCAATCGCGGCAACCCGCAGATCGAGTCGCTGCATCTTCTGGCGGGATTGCTCAGCGAGAGCGAGGGGATCGTCTCGCCGCTGCTCGATAAAATCGGCGCGAATCGTCCACAGCTGACGAAGATCGTCGAGGCCGAGTTGGGCCACTTTCCCAAGGCGAGCGGTGGTGCCCCGCCACAACCCTCGGGCCAACTCATGCAGGTGCTCGAGGCCTCGGCCCGCGAAGCCGAGACGATGAAGGATGAGTTTGTCTCGGTCGAACACTTGCTGCTCGCACTGACCAAAGTTGACACCAAAGCCAAGAACATTCTCAAACTCAACGCGATTGGCGAACCCGAGATTCTCAAAGCTTTGCAAGCCATTCGCGGCAGCGCGCGGGTCCAGGATCAAACGCCCGAGGGTAAGTTTCAGGCGCTCGAAAAGTACGGCATCGATCTCGTCGCTCGAGCCAATCAAGGGAAGCTCGACCCCGTGATCGGTCGCGACCAAGAGATCCGCCGCGTGATACAAGTACTTTCGCGCCGCACGAAGAACAACCCCGTGTTGATCGGCGAGCCCGGCGTGGGCAAGACCGCCATCGCCGAAGGGCTCGCCACGCGCATCGTGCAAGGCGATGTCCCTGAGAATTTGAAGAACCAACGCGTCGTCGCTCTCGACATGGGCGCATTGGTCGCCGGCACGAAATTCCGCGGCGAGTTTGAAGAGCGGCTCAAGGCCGTGCTCCGCGAAGTGTCCGACTCGGGCAACGTCATCCTGTTCATCGACGAACTGCACACGGTCGTGGGTGCCGGAGCGGCCGAGGGCGGCAACGATGCGGCGAATTTGCTCAAGCCAGCCCTGGCTCGCGGCGAGCTGCATTGCATCGGCGCGACCACGCTCGATGAGTATCGCAAGTACATCGAGAAGGATGCTGCCCTGGAACGTCGCTTTCAGCCTGTGATGGTCGGCGAGCCCAGCACCGAAGATACGATCGCGATTCTCCGCGGTCTGAAGAGCCGCTATGAATCGCATCACAAGGGTGTGAAGATCAAAGACTCGGCTCTGGTCGCCGCGGCCGAGCTGTCGACACGCTACATCGCTGACCGATTCCTCCCAGATAAGGCGATCGATCTGATCGACGAAGCCGCCAGCCGTTTGGCGATGGAAATGCAGAGCGTGCCGACCGAGATCGACGAGGTGCAGCGTCGCTTGGTGCAACTCGAACTCGCCGCACGGCAACTCGCCGAGGAGACCGAGGAACACGCCAAGGATCGGCTCGACGAGATCAACGATGAAATGACCGATCTGCGGCGCAAGCTCAAAGACCTCCGCGATCAATGGGAGGCCGAGAAGGCGGGCGTTGGCGACGTGCAGGGCTTGAAACAACGTCGCGACCAGGTCGAGCATCAGTTCAACGCCAAGCAGATCGAGATCAAAGAGCGGCAATCGGCCGGTCAGCCGCTCGATGAGAAGATTTATCAAGAGCTCTACAATCTCGACATGGAGCGCAAAAAGCTCGCGCAAAGCATCGAGCTCGCCGAGCAAAATCAGACGCAGACCACCGGCCGCAAGCTGCTACGACAGGAAGTGGGGCCCGAGGAGATCGCCGAGGTTGTCAGCGCGTGGACCGGCATTCCGGTCAGTCGCATGATGGAAGGGGAACGCGCGAAGTTGCTCGTGCTCGAAGATCGGCTGCATCAGCGTGTTGTCGGCCAAGACGAGGCGGTCGAGGCCGTCGCGAACGCCGTACGACGCAGTCGGAGCGGGCTGCAAGATCCGCATCGCCCTATCGGCTCTTTCCTGTTCTTGGGTCCCACGGGCGTCGGCAAGACCGAACTGTGTAAAGCCTTGGCCGAGGTGATGTTCGATGACGAACAAGCCATGATCCGGCTCGACATGAGCGAGTTCATGGAGAAGCACACGGTCAGCCGCTTGATCGGTGCCCCGCCGGGCTACATTGGTTACGAGGAAGGTGGTCGGCTGACAGAAGCCGTGCGGCGGCGACCATACTCGGTCGTGCTGCTCGACGAAATCGAGAAAGCCCATCGCGATGTGTTCAACGTTTTACTGCAAGTGCTCGACGATGGTCGACTGAGCGACAATCTCGGTCACACGGTCGATTTCACGAACACGATTGTCGTGATGACGTCGAACATTGGCAGCCAAGTGATTCAAGAGCTGACCCGCGAGGGAGCCAAGCAAGATCAGATTCGCGAGGCGGTGCAAGAGTCGCTGTCGACCCGGTTCCTGCCCGAGTTCATCAATCGGATCGACGAGTCGATCGTATTCCATCCGCTGGAGAAGAAACATCTGCATCGGATCGTGAATTTGCAGATCGAACGGCTCCGCAAGATGCTGGCGCAAAAGGAGATTCAATTGGTCGTCACGCCTGCGGCGATCGACGAGATCGCGGCGCTCGGCTACGACCCGCAGTTCGGCGCTCGCCCGTTGAAGCGTGTGATTCAGCAGCGTTTGCAGAATCCACTGGCCAGCGAGTTGCTCAAGGGCTCACTCACCGCGGGCGGCACGGTCAAGATCGACCACCGCGGCGGCGAGTTTACGTTCGAGGCGATCGCTGGCGCGAATTAGACCGGATACGGTTGAGTGAGTTTGTACTTCGGATGACTCGCCAAGTACGCGGCGACACACTCGGAGCGGTTCACCGCCTCGGGCAAGAAGCGAACCGCTTCGTCGATGAGTTCGTCCGGCTCGGCGCAGCTGAAGCGGATGAACCCGTGACCGGCATCGCCGAAGCACTCGCCACCCAAGCACGCCACGCCGAACTGATCGTCCGCCGCTTCGAGCAGATACATGGCCAAGCCGTGCGACGTGATCCCGTGCCGATTGCAGATCGGCGCAACGCTGGGAAAGACGTAGAACGTCGAGGTTGGCTCGATGCAGCGAAAGCCCGGGATGCGGTTCAAACCGGCCGTCAGTCGCTCGACCTTAACGCGAAACGCCTGCATGTTGCGATCCCGTTCGGCGTTGTCGTGATCGAGCGCCGCGGCCCCGGCGAGTTGCACCACGGGCGGCGTGCAAGAGAGGCTCGTGTTCACCAACTTGCCGATCATCTCGGCCACTGCCGGAGCCGCGACGGCAAAGCCGAGTCTGTAGCCGCTCATGCTGTATGACTTGCTGAAGGTGTACGCCGCGAGGCACTGCTCGAACA
>JAEUIL010000076.1 GCA_016794255.1 Planctomycetaceae bacterium
CGTCAATACCCGGGCCCTCGAGAAGACGCTCTCGCAACAAGATCGCCGCACGCTGCAGCAGTACCTAGACGCCGTGCGCGATACCGAGGTGAAGCTAGCCCGTGCGCAAAAGTGGATCGACACGCCGATTCCGCAAGTCGATACGAGCAACCTGCACTTGGAAGCCACGCCGGCCGAAGCTCGGCTGTACTTCCAAACGATGTACGAGTTGATCTACTTGGCGTTCCTCAGTGATTCGACCCGCGTCGCCACGTTCCAATTGGGACGCGAGAACGGCGAGGGACCGCACGATCTGTTGTCCCGCGCCGTCGGCCTGGGCGGCGCTCACGGCCTGACGCACGCCGTCAAGGAGCCCAACGGTTGGAAGAATCTCGGCACGTATAATCGCTATCAAGCCGAAGAGTTTGGCCGGTTCGTGCAGCGGTTGAAAGATACGCCCGAGCCGACCGGTCAGGGGACCATGCTCGACAACACGTTCGCGATGCACGGCTCGGCGTCGAGCAGTTTTCATCTCTCACGCAACTATCCGATCATCTCGGCCGGTGGCAAGAACTTGGGCTTCACCAATGGCCGATATCTGAAGTTCGGCAAAGGGAACGAAGACAATCAAGCCGGCGCCGGGATTGTGACCGATGCCGGGTGGCAAGGCCAAATGCAGGTCGAAGAAGAGCCGTTGGCACTGCTCTTCATCACGCTCATGCAGCGTTTCGGCATCGAACGCGATTCGTTCGCTGGCGTGAAGGGGACGCTCAGTCGCGTGTAGTCGAATTCGTGACCCACCCAAAAAACAAACGGCGAGGGACACTCGCCGTTTGTATATCGATTCAATCGTAGCGCGACCCATAGTCGCGGCTTGACTACTATTCTGGATACAGCTTCGTCGACAAGTAACGCTCGCCGATATCCGGCAGCACCACGACGATCGTCTTACCCGCGTGCTCGGGCATCTTCGCTACCTTGAGCGCACCCCAAGCCGCGGCGCCGCAACTGATGCCGCACATCAGACCTTCGAGCTTCGCCATCTGGCGAGCCGTCTCGGCCGCGTCGTCGTCGGTGACTTGAATCACGTCGTCGATCACGTTGACGTTCAACACATCCGGAATGAAACCGGCACCGATGCCCTGGATCGTGTGACGCCCCGGCTGTAGCGTCTGACCGGCCCGCTTCTGCGTGATGACCGGGCTGTTGGCCGGCTCAACCGCGTACACCTTGAACTTGGGATTACGCGACTTGAGCACTTCGCCGACGCCGGTGATCGTGCCGCCGGTGCCGACGCCCGCCACGAGAATGTCGACCTTGCCTTCGGTGTCGCGCCAAATCTCCTCGGCCGTGGTCTTGCGATGCACCTCGGGGTTGGCCGGGTTCTTGAACTGTTGCGGCATGAAGTAGTTCTTGTTCGCCGCGGCCAACTCTTCAGCGCGACGCACCGCACCGGGCATCCCCTCGGCGGCCGGAGTGAGCACCAACTCGGCACCGAGCGCCTTGAGCATCCGACGACGTTCGACCGTCATGCTCTCGGGCATCGTGACCATCAGCTTGTAACCGCGGGCCGCACAGACATAGGCGAGACCGATGCCGGTGTTACCGCTCGTGGGCTCGATGATCACGGTATCCGCCTTGATCTTGCCATCGCGTTCGGCGGCGTCGATCATCGCCCGACCGATACGGTCCTTGACGCTCCAGAGCGGGTTCATGTTCTCGACCTTGCCCAGCACTGTCGCCCCGCAGCCCTGCGTGACTCGTTTGAGCTTCACCAGTGGCGTGTTGCCGATGCATTGCGTGATGTCGTCGTAGATGCGTGCGGTGCTGTTCATGGCCAAAGCGTCCTGTGCAAAAAACGAGAAAACAGTCCCTAACCGACGCCCGTCATGGTATCGCGTCGCCCGCTATCTGGCCAGCCGGAGTTCTGGGCAGTGGAGGCGTAAGGGGACGCGGATGAACGCAGATGAACACGGATGAACGCAGATGGGAGATAATTGAGGCGGAAGGCCCTCAGACCAGGCATCAAAGTATGACCAAGAACTAAGCACTAAGAACCAAGAACACTCCCTCGCCTCCCTCTCAGCAAACTTGGACGTGCGGCTTTAATCCCTGTCCCATCTGCGTTCATCCGCGTCCCCTTCCGCCTCCACTGTCATTAACTCAGGGTAGC
>JAEUIL010000080.1 GCA_016794255.1 Planctomycetaceae bacterium
AGGCATGCACCCACGCCCCGATGATGTTCGCCGCGAGCTGCGCCAAGGCGTGCGTGTCAACGGCTGGATCCAGCTCAACCAAGTGACACTGGGTTACGAGCTGTGGCGACAACTGAATGGTTTCCCGCTGGCCACTTCGCCGAGCAAGGATGACGGCAAGGGCGACAAAGGCGGCAAGATATTCGACAAGAAGCCGAAATAGTATCCGCATCAGGTTCAAGGACGAGCCTTGTGAAACGCGTGGGTCGCAAACTGCTGTCGCTAGCGATGCTGTCGCTACTGGCGGGACGTGCCGCAGGGCAGGTCCCCACGTCGGCATTGAATGCGCCGCTACCGCCGATCCCGCCCGCCAATCTGCAGAGCGAGCCGATTAACCCCGGTGCTCCGGTCGTGGAACGGCTGCCAGTCGACGAAGCCGAGCGTGGGCCGCTGTCACTCGACGAAGTTCGCGCGTCGATCGATCGCGCTTATCCGCTGCTGGCTGCCGCCCTCGCCCAACGTGGTATTGCCAGCGGCGAACATCTCTCGGCTCATGGCGCGTACGACGTGTCGCTCGATGCCAGCAACGAAACCGGTGCGCTCGGCTTCTACAAGACCAATCGGGCTCAGCTGGCCGCGTCGCAGCCGTTGTACTGGGGTGGCAAAGCCTACGGCGGCTACCGGATCGGCCGCGGCAGTTTCGAGCCGTGGTATTTGGAACGCGAAACCAACAAGGGTGGCGAGTTCAAAGTGGGGGCGATGCAACCCCTCATGCAAGGTCTCGCGACCGACAAGCGACGCACCGGCGTGCAAAAGACCGCCATTGCGCGACAGGCCGTCGAGCCCGACATCGATCGTCAACGGATCGGGTTCTTGTTCGCGGGTGCCGAGAAGTATTGGAAATGGATCGCCGCGGGCCATAACTATCAGATCGCGCGCGACTTGATGCAGATCGCTCGCGAACGGGCCACGGGGATCAACGACGGCGTCAAAGCCGGTCGGGTCGCCGAGATCGAAAGCGTCGACAACCAACGCTTGATCGTCTCGCGCGAAGCGAAGCTGATTCAAGCCGAACGAAAGTTCCTGCAAGCGGCGGTGGACTTGTCGCTGTACTATCGCAACGCGCAGGGTGATCCGCAGGTCGTGTCGGCCGCGCGGCTGGCATCGTTCCCCGAGCCGAACCAGCCTGACGAACGGCAGTTGGACAACGACGTGAACCTGGCCCTCGAACTGCGGCCCGAGTTGAGATACATCCGTTTGCAGCGGCAGAAGACGTCGGTCGAGTTGAACCTGGCTCGCAACCAGATGTTGCCTTCGTTTGATACCGGTATGTTCGCGGCTCAAGACGTCGGCCAGCAAACGCCCAAGGGAGACAAGACGCCGTTTCAACTCGAAGCCGGGTTGTTCTTTGATGTGCCGGTACAGCGTCGCCAAGCCCTGGGGCAAGTCCGTGCGTTCGAATCGCAGCTGGCGCAGATCTCGGCTCAAGAACGGTATTACGCCGACCGCATTGTGGCGGATGTGCGGTATGCCATGACCGGGTTAATCACGGCCTACAATGAGCTGCTGCGAGCGCGTGAGGGTGTGACGTTGGCCGAGCGCATGGAGCAAGCCGAACGCGACAAGTTCACCGCAGGCACGAGTAACATCTTGTTCGTCAATCTCCGCGAGCAAGCGACCGCCGACACGCGCCTGCTGGTGATCGACGCCTTGGAAAACTATCACTTGGCCGAGGCCGAGTATCGCGCCGCGCTGGGCATCGACACGGTGAATGGCACGCCGTAGAGGTGCGACTTATCGGCGGCTGTGCCGGGTCAAGCGGTAGCTTTGTCATCGCTCGATGATTCGCGCACGAGCGGAATCGTGCAGTCGATCACCAACCACGAGAGGGCACAGAGTGCGTAGGTCACCGCGACGGCGATGAACACGGTCGGCCAGCCGTGGTGTCGCACGAGGTACCCGATCACCGGCGGAGCGACGATCGAGCCGACCGCGGCGAGCGCGTTGTTGAACGCGTAGACCGATGCCGTCGCGCGACCGCCGACGTCGGTGATCACGCCGGTCATCGTGGTCAAGCTCCAGTCGCCGAACAGCTTGACGAAGAACAGCACGACACAAAACACATACGGCGACTCGTACCAGATCAGCCCGACGAGCAGCAGCCCGGCCGCGAGCGATTTGCCGACGAGCGCCACGCCGCTGCGCGACCAACGTCGATTGCCGGTCCAGCGCAGACAGAGATCGTTGAGCATGCCGCCGAGCACGCCCGCCACCGCGCCGCCGAGCAGCGGCAACGCGCCGATCAGCCCCATCTCGCGGTCTTTCAGGCCATGCACGCTCCACAGAAACAGCGGTATCCAGTTGGAATAGATGTTGTCGGCGATGGTGCTGAGCATCGTTTGCACGTTGATCGCGAGGAGATTAACCAGCCCGCGAGTGTCGAGGCTGGCGAACATTTGCCGGATCGAGAGCGTGGCCGCGGCGGGACCTGCGTTGTCGGCGGCATCGGCGATCAGGGCCATCTCGGCCGAGTTGGTCCAGGCGTGTTCTGGCGGCGAGTTACGAAACAGCAGCCACATGCTCACGGCCAGCACGACGCCCAAGCCGGTGAGCACATACGTGGCGTTCCGCCAATCGAGCCCTAGGGTGCCGATCAGCAGCGTCGAGAACAGCAGATTGGCCGACAGTCCGCCGATGCGGCCCGCGAGCACGTTGACCAAACCTTGCAGCGTGGTGCGGATCGAGCGGGGAAACCATTGCCGCGAGATGCGGGTGAGTGCGGCGTAGACGGCGCTTTGCCCCAGGCCGAGCGTCGCCCGGGCATACCACAATTGGCCACTCGACGTGACCCCGGCATGCATGGCCAGCCCGAGCGTCCAGACCACGATCATCGCGGTGAGCACGAGCCGCACGCCCCACACGTCGGCGGCGATCCCCAGCGGCAGCTGGAACAGGGAATACGTGATGAAGAACGCGCTATCGAGGGCCCCGAGTTGCTCTTCGTTCAGTTGCCACTCTTCGACCAGCTTGGGCTTAATCAGCGCGAAGGCATAGCGGTGCAGATACAGCAGCCACGACGTGCTGCTCGCCAAGCCGAAGACAAGCCAGCGGATGTTCGTCGGTCGCGGCGTGGTCGTCGACATGACGCGAATATAGCCCGCGGCAGAGGCGGGTACCACGGTTATGTCTGCGGTAGTTGCTGGGGATGCGATTTATGACTGCTTATCGAGGGCCGGGATGCGAAGCCCCCAGATCACCAGTCCACGTTTCTGTCCTTGAACCGTCGCGATCTCGGTAAGATGGCCCAGGCGTTTGAATCCGAGGCTTTCGTTGATCCGACGGGTCCCTTCGTTGTGGTCGAAGTGCATGCTGAGGAGCGTTGTCACTCCAAGTCGTGGGCATTGTTCGATGACCCACTGCTTGAGCCGCCGCCCAATGCCGCGACGGTGCCAGGCGGTTGCGACATAGATGCTCGCCTCTGCGGTCGCGTCGTAGGCCGGACGTCCTCCGTAGAACGATGAGAGATAGCTCACCGCGACGATCTGACGTTCCGCTTCGGCCACCCAGATCGGTCGCTTCTTGGGATCGAACTTGCGAAACCATTCGACGCGGTCGGCAACAGCGATCGGTTTCGTATCAGCCGTGGACCAGCCAGCGGGAATCGATTGATTGTAGATATCGACAATGGTTGGCAAGTCGGTCTCGGTCGCCTCGCGGACGTGCAGGGCGACGGTATTTTCCATTGTCGAACGACTCGTCTTCCCCTTCTCAGTACTGACCGGCCGATTCAAATTGCGGTAGTAATACGTGGTGCTGCAGGGTGCGCCATCGGGCATGAGCGCGAAGTTAGGGACATCACCAACGCGGACCCAGCCAAGACGCTCGTAGAGGCGGGCCGCATCTCCATTCGTGACGGCATCCAATACGAGCAGTGTTTTTCCACAATCCCGCGCCATCGATTCCGCCGCTCGCATCAACGCGGTCCCCAGCCCGCGTTTTCTTGCCCGACGATGGACCAGCATTTTCGCCAGGTCGACACGATGTGGCTGGTTCTCGGGAAGATCGAGCATCAGTTGGACAGTGCCGCAGATTCCCTGTTCATCCCGGGCAACCAATAATGCCCGCTCTTCTGACGCCACGCCCAATGCGACCCGACGCCAGAACTCGATCGCCCGGTCGCGAACGATCGGCGACATGAAACTGACCGAGGCTCCACCTTCCACACAATCGATAAGCACGTCGGCCAGCCCTTGAATGTGCTCGTCGGTGAGTTCCACTAAGCGTTCAATGCGCCAATCGCTCGTCATGTTTTCCTCTTTGAAGTGAACTCCGTTGCCGAGGCGACGAGATATCGAGCGGGCTTGCGGGTCGGATTCTCGAAGACGTTGGTCCCCTCGATTTTCATCGCTAGACAATCTCCGGCTTTCAATCGCTGGCGACGATTCTCGTAAGTGATCTCGATCGTTCCATCCAGTACCACAATCTGCTGATAGATGGTCACATCGCGCCCTTGGCTTTCAAAGACGACGCGCGCCTTGGCTGGAAACTCGATTTCGACGAGTTGCAGCGGCTGCGGCACATGCGGGGGCGACAGGTTTCTTCGGACATATCCCGTCTCCGGATCTTGCCACACCACTTGAGAGGCACGCCGCTGCACGGGTTCGTCGGGAGGTTCGTCTTCCGCAGCCGCCTCGAACAGCGATGCCAGCGTCACATTCAAACCCACGGCGAGCCGCTCCAGAACGATTGCCGTGGGACTGCTTTCGCCACGTTCAATGAGTGACAGCATCGATCGACTGACCCCGGTTTTGGCTGCCAAGGCGTCCAACGAAAGTCCCGTTGCCGCCCGTAACCGCCGGACCTGTGCCGCAATTCGTTGATTGACATTATCCGCGTTATCCATCATGATGGACATTGTTGTCCTGGTGTCGTGAGTTGTCAAGAAAGTTGTCTGATGCTGCAGTCCGAATACATGGCGATGATGCAGGGTGACGACGGGTCGCTTAGCAACGCCGAATTGATCGCCGTCTACGAGCGGGGGATCGACGACTTGCGATCTGCCGTGGCGGGCCTGACCTCAGAGCAGGTGCTCGCTCGCCCCGTTCCCGGCAAGTGGAGCACCATCGAGTGTGTCGGTCATGTCGCCGACACCGAAATCTTCTTCACTGATCGCATTGTGCGGACGATCGCGATGGACCGCCCATTGCTCATGAGTCCGGATGAGCAGCTCTACATCGAGCGGCTCGACTATCAAGGTTTTGACCTCGACGAGCAACTGGCCTTGTTCACCGCACTGCGGCGACATGCCGTGCGCATTTTGCGAGCGCAGCCGTCCCAAGCTTGGTCCCGCACCGCCATTCATAGCGAATCGGGCCTGCTTACGCTGAGACAATTGGTGTTGCAGGCCGTGCGGCACCTAGGGCACCACCTGCCGTTCCTGGCCGAGAAGCGGGCAGCGTTGGGGTAACTTGATGCCGAATCGTTCGCGTCGAAGCAGAATGAAATAGCAGAATGGAATAAGAGGAGTCAGCTGACACCCTTTTCCAGCGCGGCCTTCGTCATGCTTCTTCGACCGGGTCTGGCCCCGGTCTACCCCTACCTGCCACCCAACATGAAGTCGATCAACTCGGTGGCGGTGACCGATAACGTCGGGTTGCGAATCTCGTCGCCGTCGATGCAGTGTCGCCACAAGTTCATCACGTGACGCACGTACAACGCCCGGGCCTCTTCGACCAGCTTGGGCTTGATGAGCGCGAAGGCATAGCGATGCAGATACAGCAGCCACGAGGTGCTGCTCGCCAAGCCGAAGACAATCCAGCGGATGTTCGTCGGTCGCGGCGTGGTCGTCGACATGACGCGAATATAGCCCGCGGCAGTGGCGTGTGCCACGGCTGCCGTGTTGATCAGGTCGAAATGTGGTAGAAAGGTATCAGAAGCCGAGGTAGCCAGGGCGTTGGACCGCGTGTTAAGAGCCGCTCATTGATCGACGAGGTGGCGAGGTGGTTAGATTCGGAATCGATCCGGCAACCGCAAGGAAGACCGCACAGGAAAGGTGAGCGGTTCTCGAGAGCTTTTCTTCAGGCCTTTTCTTCGCCGATTGTTTGCAGCCGACACTGTTGGTTCGACAATCGCATATGCGCTAAGGCAAATCAAACGCCCCAGACATGACCAAAATCCGCTGACTGGGAAACTTAGTTCTGATCCCTCTAATCTCAATATCCGACATATCTCCTTCACCTATGATGATGTCGTCTGACACCCCAGAGCCGATTATTTCCAGCAAAACGCTAGATTCAACATCGCAATCGCTAATCTCTAGCTTTGCCAGCTTGGGGAACATCATCAGCGTCCGACATTGCCTTAATGTAAGGGGCGTACGACTAAGCCGCACAGCATTCAAATAAGGCTTACTTCGCAAGGCGAGAAGTTCCACGTCTTCAATCTTACAATCCACTAAACTCACGGTTTTTAGGAAATCTGAAGAGATTAGGCTATCAAACGAATTCTGCGAAATCTCGCTATCGCACACCAACACATCTTGCATTCTAGACGACAAGTCGAACGCAGCATCATCATGAACGGGCTTGATGCCACCTCGCAGCAAGATCATCGTCAATGTCCGGAACTTCGCAATCTCCTCAAGTCCCACGCGATCGTTCTTCCTTGTCTCAAGGTACCACACGCCTTCGTTAGGGTATGCGCCGACTGTCCAACCGCGCTCTCGCGCCATTTTGACGAGGCCGCTTTCATTGATGGCAATAGATTTGCGCGTCGCTGTTTCCATAAGCACTCCCGGTGTAAATGCATGCCGTGTGCCTAAGACCAAAGCCACAATCGCGACTACACACCCGGCAAATGGTATACTCACCTGGTAGCTCCGAGGACGAACCACGACAAGAACAGTGAGGTTGAACATCCCCAAAAGGCATCTAGAGATGTTCGATGCCTTCATGTGCGGGGCGCCCCCCACTGAAAGTCGACACACATCCGCCAGGGCCCCTAAGGAGAACACCAAGGCTAAGGCGACTAGAGCAGTCCAACATATGCGCCACCAGTGTCCGCGCGGAGTGACACACACAATACCGGTCAATGCAACTAGAGTCGCATCGACGCACAACAAATACAACATCTTGCGTGACGCAAGAGCGATACCACCAAGAGCAAGGTAGTCTGGTATTTCGTTCATAGTACCCGCTCTCTCGAAAAGCTTCCCGAGTCCATGCGTGACATCTAGACAACGAGAACGTGTCAGAACCGGTTATTTGACACGCTTTCAGAGAAGTTGTCGACCGACATAATACCGTCAACGGTCGCCGAAGCATCCCCGCCCCTCGTAAAGACCGCCGCCACGGGCTCCCTGCGGGAGCAGCATTCAGGGGCAGATACCCACTTTGCTCGACCTAGGCACCCACTACCGGCCGCCGAGCATGAAGTCGATCCTCTCGGTGGCGGTGACTGATAACGTCGGGTTGCGAACACGGCAACGGTTCCTGACACCGTTGTGCCTCCTTCGATTCTCAATGAGCGACACCCGTAAGCATTCCGATGGCAAGGGCCACAAAAAATGACACAAAGAAGCCCACGAGGCCTCTGATAAACTTAGTCCTTGCGATCAAGCCTTCTTCGGAATATCGCTGCGGAGAAAACAAGACTGTTGTTAGCTGTGAACACAGGAAATATGATTCGTCCAGGTTCCGATGCCGCGCCGCACGAAACTGGTTCACGATTGAGATTACGACGCAACACATCCCACATACGCAAGAAGCTGCGAAGCCGATCGTGCCAAGAATCTTTATGAAGTCGCTTTCCATTTCGGTAATTCTACTCTCGCGTCTAGATGGCCACTACTTAGGGCTTAGCTGCCGGAATCGAGTTTGCGGTCGTGACCATCTCTCAGATACTGCTAAGGCGTGTTGAATAGTCCGTACCACGGGCATCTTGCCCGTGATTTGTGCCGAGTACACGGGCAAGATGCCCGTGGTACGGAATAGATCAACACGCTGTGAGGCTTGGAATCGACACTTCAGCCGCGAGGTCGACCCCGGCAAGGTGAAAACGATTCGTGACACCGTTCTTACCCCAACGCACTTGTTCGGCGTCATTCTTTTTGCCCTACGCACGACACCCAACACTGAGCGAACAGTCCTCCTTCGCGCTGGCTCCATTGCCGCAGCGTCGAAGCGGGACATGCTAAATAGGTGTCAGGAACGGTTCTTGCCAATTCGTGGTGAATGAAATCCAGATGCCGAATGAATCGCAGATAGTGCGTATCTGCACCTCCTTCGGCATTCGTCATTCTTCGTCGAGTGCGACTCGCCTTGCTCGCCCCATAATCCCCCTACCTGCCGCCGAGCATGAAGTCGATCAACTCGGTGGCGGTGACCGATAGCGTCGGGTTGCGAATCTCGTCGCCGTCGACGCAGTGTCGCCACAAGTTCATCACGTGCCGCACGTAGAGCGCCCGGGCCTCTTCGACCAATTCGGGACCGACGCGGCGCAACACCTCGGGCCACAGCGTTCGCAATTCTTCGAGCGCTCCGGGCTTGCCGACGATCGTCTCGAATACGGCATCGTCGAGGGTTTCTAACATCTCGATCGCGCCCGGACAGTCACGCCCCAACACGATCGCCGGATCGGCGGCGGGATCGACCACGGCCGTGGCCTCGGCGGTCGGTGCGAGCCGCGGTCCGTCGTGACGTGTGACGCGGCCCGGGGTGCCCGTCGACTCGTTCCACACGGGTGCGCCGATGTCGTCGAGCGCGGCGGGACGTTCGTCTTCGGCCCGATCAAGCAGCAAATCGCCCCAAGCATCCAACCGAGCCAAATGCACACCGCGGGGCAACTCGCCCAGCCGAGCCGCGACCGATGGCAGATCGCCGTGCACGAGCGTCTCGTTGAGCCAGCCGCTCCAACCGGCCAACGTGTTCTCGGGCTGCGGGGCATCATCACGCAAGTCGAGCATGACCACGTCCCCCTGCCGATTCACGCGGCGCTGCTCGACCGGATCGAGACCCACGGCGAACAGGCGAAACGGTCGCCGCGGCGAGTACTTGAGCCCGGTCGAGAACGACAGCTCGACCCGGCACGACGGCGGCAAGCAGGCCATCACGGCCGAGACGAGTTGCTCGCGGGTCGTGTCGCCAATCACGGCCACAGCCGAGTGATGCAGCAAGACATCGACCGCACCGACGAGCCACGACAGACCAAAGATCGACACGGCGTGACTGATCCGCGTTTCGTCGACGAGCGGCGCAGCAACGTGGAGTTCAAAGGCCGGCAACTCGGCGTCGCGCGGCGGAGCGCCGAGCCAGCGACCGGCAGCGTTCATCACTTCGATGATCGCGAACGGATCATTATGCACCTCGGCCAATGCCGCGGCGGGAATGACCAGCGCGTGAGTCAGCACCTCGCAACCCTCATGCGACAAGCCGCGAGCGCCATCTTGCGACATGCCGCGGGTGTAAGCCATCGAGCGCGAAATGCAATACGAGCCGCTGGGGAGTGGAAAGAAGTTGATGCTCGAAGCTCGCGCGTGCGTATCGAGCAAGCAGTCGTGCGCGGGCCCCCAGATCGCCAAGGCCGACGCGTCACTCGGACTGATGCCGGGACTCTGGGCCGTGAGTTCGTAGTGATTCGTATGACCACCGGCTGCCCGAGAGTACACGGCTTGTTCGATCCACATGGTGGTTGATCCTTGAGTCGCTTGTGGTTGAGTGCGGTTAGTACTTGGCTCGCGGGCTGACGGGCTTCGTCGGCTTGTCGCGTTTCAGTTCGGCCTGCATTTGTTCAATCTCGCTGAGCAGCCCGGTGAGCGAGTGCGTGGCGGTCGCGTCGACCGGCGTGGGCGTGGCGTGCGGCGTGGTCGTCGAGGGTGAAACGCCGGCTGAGAGAATCGCGGCTTGGCGTTCGACTGCCTCGCGCAGCTTCTGCAACTCGACGGTCCACGACGACCGCTCGCCGGTGATCTGCTTTTGTTCGCGCGACATGCGATCTTGCAACTCGCGCAGGTGCTGTTGAGCGCTATCCAATTCGCGCGCCAGGCATTCGCGCTCGACTTCGAGCACGCGCAATTGGCCATGCTGCTCGGGATTGAAATGTCCCTTGGCCAGCATGAGCCGCTGTTGTTGCTTGAGCAGTTGCCGACGCAGCTCGGCGGTCTCACGTCGTGCCTCGGCCAACTCGAGTGCCGTGAGCGACAGACGGCCGACTTGTTCGCGCGATGCTTCGAGCTCTTTCTCGAGCCGAGCGCGATCGGCTTCCCACTGCCGGACTTGCGTGCGATTGGGTGTCTTGTGCGACTTATTGCTCGTGTGCTGTTCGGCGGCGCGCGATTGTTCGAGCTGGGCGCGCAGGGCGACGACTTCGGCGCGAGCTTGGGCCAGCCGTTGAGCTTCTTGCTGCACTTGCGACAAGCCTTGCTCGGCGGCGCTACGCAGTTGTTCGAGCTTCTGCCACCGCTCTTGGCTCGCTTGGGCATCGAGCGTGAGCTGTTCTTCTCGCGCGGCGAGCTCGACTTCGCGTTCGGCGAGCGTCGCGCGCAGGGCGTCGAGTTCGTTCAACTGCGCGAGCAGAAACGATTCGCATTCATCGACGCCTGACGCCCAATCGTGGCAGGCAGCCGCGAGTTCGTCGGGAGGCGGATTTGCGACTTCGTCGTGCGACACGAGACACCCTTTCTCTGGCCAACTGAGCGGGGCGACGGTCGCGCGCCACGCACGGACCGCCTTCTTGTTGTCGACCAACCCGAGGCCGACGCTTGGCGGGCGAGCCCCTCCCCCGTCCAAACGCTAAGTCCGGCCAGATCGCGGTCTTACCTACCATCGGAAACCTAGGTCGATCTGATTTTCCTGGCAAACCGGTACGACCGCGAGCTACGCTAGATTAAACGGATCGAGCCGGTGCAAACCGAATCGCTGCTGCAAAGCGTCGAGCGGCGTTTTTCTTGGACTTGCGAAAGACTCCCGAACTCGGGCGAGTTCGGCTACAAATACAGAGTGAACCTGGTGCCTGAACATGAGGAACCTGATCATGTTGAACACGATATGCCGACTGTGCGGATTGTGCCTGCTGTTGATCGTGACTGCGTCGACGGTCGCGGCCGGCGAACGAGTCCGTTTGGCCCAGACACCGCCGCTGTTGCGAGCACCCATGAACAACGACGTCGTGGTGCCGCCCGCGATCATCGTGCCGGAACAGAATCCCACGCCGAGCGAAGTGCTGCCCCTGCCGCCGCAACCGGCTCCGCAGTTCTCACCGCCACCGGGCGACGAACAATATCAACCGCCGCTCGCCGCTCCGCCGGTCTACCGAGTCCCGCAGCCGAACGATCCGCCGCCAGTGCTGATGTCGCCGGGCGAGATTCCGGCCGAGGGTGTCGCTCAATGCTCGTCCGGCAAGGCGGTGAAGATTGCCTATCGTCACTGGGGACGCAAGCCGCTGCGCGAGTGTGCTCCGGTCGCTCCGGCGATGTTGTGCGTCACCAACCCCTGCACGGGCTGCGATCTGCAAGTGCCCGTGTGTTTGCCGCTCTGCTGCGATTGCGAACCGAAAGTGCATGCTCGCAAGGCGTTGTTCAGCGAAAGCCTCGTCAGCTTTGAATGGGCCAAGGGAGTGAAAGTGGTCGTTCGTTTCGAACGAAGTGGTAAAGTGATCGTGACCTATCACGGCGTGTGATACGATCGCAAGTCGTGTTCCACTTCACCAAGCGTGTGTGCCATGCCCACGTCTTCGTGGGCATGCTTAACTGGTGACACTCATGCCCACGAAGACGTGGGCATGGCACACTGTCAGAAAACCTCAGACGATCTCCTGGCGAGATCCAAGCTCGGTTGCAAGGTGCAAGGATGTCGAGATCACCACGCTGGCCGCGACGGCAAATCTTGCACTGGAGCGGTGCGGCGTGCGGAGCGCTTGCGGGTTGGCCAGTGCTGGCGAACGAGGCGGCGACCGCTGCTCGATCCACGCCGCGGTCCAAGGCGTGCATCTTGCTCTACATGGATGGCGGGCCGAGTCATCTCGATTTGTTTGATCTGAAACCCGACGCTCCGGCCGAGATCCGTGGTCCGTTTCAGAGCATCGCCACGTCGGTCGCCGGCACCCGGGTGTGCGAGCATCTGCCGCGACTCGCCGAGCAAATGCAGCGCGTGCTGCAAATTCGTTCGGTACAGCACGATCAGAAAGTTCACGACCCGGCCGTGTATCTGTCGCTGACCGGTCACAAGCATCGCAGTTCCGGCGGCGGGTTGGTCGTCGAGTCGAGCGACTTGCCGCACATGGCTAGTGCGTTTTGCAGCGCCGATCGAACGCCCGCCACGATGCCCAAGGCCGTGCAACTGCCCGACGTGATGACGATGCAGGCCCGGGTGCTGCCGGGTCAAAACGCGGGCATTCTCGGCGGATCGTACGATCCATTCGCGGTGCATGTCACGCATGCCGGCGAGGTCCAACGGCCTGACTTTGCCCGCCAGCTTGAGCTGACTGCCGAGCGGTTCACGGCGCGCTCGGCGTTGTTGCGCGAGTTGGATCCCGCGACGGCGTCGACGATCGAGGCCCGCTTTGCCGACTTTCGCCGACAGGCGCTCGAACTCGTCTCGTCGACTCAGGCGCAGGGTGTGTTCGATTTAGAGCGCGAGTCGGCCGCGACACGTGATCGGTACGGTCGGCATCGTCACGGTCAGTCGGTGTTGTTGGCGCGGCGGCTGGTCGAGGCGGGGACGCGATTCGTGACGGTCTATTGGGGGAACGAGGTGCAGGATTGGGCCGACGGCAAACCGCCGATGGTCGCCAATAACCCCTGGGACACGCATCGCAATCACTTCCCGCTGGTCAAAGAAAGCTTGTTGCCCCGAGCCGATCAGACGTTCGCGGCGCTGTTGAATGACTTGGCCGAGCGCGGGATGCTGGACGAGACATTGGTCGTGTGGATGGGCGAGTTCGGTCGCACGCCGCTCATCAGCCGACCGTGGGCGAGCCGCGATCATTGGCCGCATGCGTACACGATACTCATGGCCGGAGCCGGTATCCGCGGCGGCGAGATTTATGGCCGCACCGATCGTCACGCGGCGTATGTCGAAGAGCAGCCGGTGACACCGGCCGACGTGACCGCGACGATTTTCGACGCCTTGGGTGTGCCGTATGATGCGAGTGTCCCGACGCTCAACGGGACGCGGCATCGGTTATCAACCGGCCAGTCGGTGCGCGCGTGGTTTGGGTAGGGAACTTAATCCTTCTCCTCTCGGGAGAAGGGTTTTCAAACGGAAATTCCTGCCGCAAGCGTTGCCCCGCTCTAAAAACAAAACCAGCCGGCGCGTGTCAGGTGAAGCTCTCTCCAGATTCACACGATCGCCACCGGCCAGGTCTTAAACCCAACTCGTCGACTTGTGGTCGAGCGGTTAGTTGCCGTCGGCGTTGATGCCGATCGGATGCAGAGCCGAATTGCAAATCGTGACGCACTTCGACTCTTGGGCTGCCGCGACGGCGCTGGCCTGATCGCAGAAGTCCGGCAGGTCGGCAAAGAAGCCACCGGCGGTGAACGCATGGTGACCCGCCGTGCCGCTGTAGCTGTAGCTCTGGTCGACATTGGCCAGGGCCTGAGCGACGTCGGCCAACTCGGTCACAACCGAGTCACGCACGCTCTTCAAACCGACGATCACACCGATCACGAGGATCGAGGCGATCAACATGATCTCGGCCGACACGATCGCACCGGCCTCTTCCTTCCACAGACGACGCAACATGAGAAATCCTCCGACTGGATGTTTGGCCCCGGCCGCTCGGTCGAATGACAGAGACAACGACCAGGAACCGCGCGACGCCCGGGCCTCAACTGCCTGGAGAAGGGAGGCACCCCTACGGTGAGGTGGTTGCCTGGCTGTTTCCCCGGAACAAACGTCGCGATTAGTATTACCAATACGGAAGTTAAAATGGGAAATCAAGTTATTTTGGGATTTTTGGGTAAAATAAGTTGACTTTGTTTCGCGAAGCGCGTTACCCCCCACGTGTTGATTAGGTGTCCCCCGGTAGACCACAGTCCGGCGGGCCCCGATCGGCCTGGAAAAATGCCCCTAATCGCGGCGAAAACTTCGCCCCTGGTCGCTTACCCTGCCGCTAAAGCACACCGTGATCTCGACGAGCCTGCCAGATAAAGATCCATGTCCGGAGGAAACCAACGAGTTGGCATCCTTGCCGCAAGTCTCAAGCCCTTGGAGGTTTTCCACGCCGAGTGACATTAGGCGAAGGGAAAACAGCTCACCGGCTTCCTTCCGGACATGGGCGCTGGATCGACCCTAGTGGAGGGTGGGCCAAAAGCAGCGAAAAGGCGAAATGACGGGCCTCCGTGCCGAGTTGCGCTCTAGCGAGAAAGCCGCGCAAACCAGCGACGAAACTTCGATAGATTTCGTTCCAAATACTCCAGCCAACGCTGCGGGTGCCAAATCTCGACACACACCGCCG
>JAEUIL010000098.1 GCA_016794255.1 Planctomycetaceae bacterium
AAGTCGCAAGCTTTGGCCAACGGCATTTACGTCGCGCTGCTCACGACCTTCGGTGGCTTGGTGGTCGCCATTCCCGCGGCAATCGTCTCGCACTATTTCGAGGGCAAGATTCAAGCTCGGTTCCTGGACATCGAAGAGCTGTTCGTTTCGTTGCTGCCGCAGCTTGAGCGTTACGAAGGCAAAGTCCGCATGGCCCGGCAAACCGGCAGCGGCGAGCAACACGCCTCGCAAACCCAGACCGTCCCGCAAGCGACAGCGACAGGCGCTTAGTCGACTTGGTCACGGTAAGGGAACGCAGATGAACGCGGATAGACGCAGATGGGATGCGGATGTCAATTGGGCGAGAATGACTAACGATCATGGCCCAAATTCTTTAGATGACGTAAGTTTCAATTATCAATGAGCCGCGATTGACTATCGATCAGCGGACACGACGCTTTGAAACTGGTCACTCTTTCTTGCCTCGCCATCCGCTTTCCAAAATCATCTGCATCCCATCTGCGTCTATCCGCGTTCATCTGCGTCCCCTTACGCCTCCATCTCCATCATGGCCCGTCACCAGATCGTGCCCAATGAGTTGCAAGGTGGGCAAAGCGAACCGGTGTGGATCGAGGGTCTCGCGCCACCGGGACTGACGCGCCTCGGGGCGGCCAAGGTCGAGTTTCTCGTGCGCGGCGTCGCTCAATTGCGCTCAAGCGCCACGGTGCTCGAACTCTTCGGCGGCACCGGCCTATCCACCGCCATCATCGCGGCCGAGCTCACGCATCCCGAGCGGCTCGTCAGCGTTGATCTGCATTACGCCAGGGGTGCGTGGCGTTACTGCGCTTGGGACAACTATCGGCAACAACTCGCGAATCGCCCGGCACATCGTCCCGGTCTGCCGCGGTTGATTTGTGCTGACGCGGCGCACTTGCCATTGGCCGACGCATGTTTCGACTGCGTGATCGCACCCGATTCGCCCCGCACGCGGTTCGACGCCTCAGGCGTGGAAACTTCGCTCGACCAAGACGCTCAACGACAGTTGTTTCTCGCCGCGCTCCACGAGAGTCTGCGTGTCCTCAAGCCCGGCGGTCTGTTCGCCGCCACCGCGCCACGTTCTTGGGTTGCGGATCTCCCGAATCTCAAGATCATCACCGCTCCATCCGAGCGACTACGATTCAAAACCGCCGCCGACCCCGTGGTTTACTTGAGAATACGAAAGTAATGTGACGGAGAGTAAAGCGGACGCAGATGAACGCGGATAGACGCAGATGGGATGCAGATCAAAATGTGCAATGGCCAATGACCAAGCACCAAAGAATGACCTGTTCTCAAATTACTAGTGCCCCCTAATCGTCACTGAATCGCGTCTCATTGAATATTATGGCTTGGGACTTCTTTGAGATTTAAGTTCTGGTCGTTGTTCATTTCCTTTCCATCATCATCTGCATCCTATCTGCATCCTATCTGCATCCTATCTGCGTCTATCCGCGTTCATCTGCGTCCGCTTACCACTTCATCTCAAGCCGCTCCGCGTCTGGTCTTCGCCACGATCGCGCTCGTCGAGATGCCGTCGACCACGCCCGCCAGATGCACTCGGCCGCCGTACGCCGCGACAATGTCGTGACCGACGACTTCGTTCGCCTGATACGTCCCGCCTTTGACGAGCACGTCGGGCTGCAACTGCCGCAAGAGCTCGGCCGGCGTGTCGGCGTCGAACGTCACGACATAATCCACGCAGTCGAGCGCCGAGAGGATCGCGGCTCGATCGTGTTCTTGAATCACCGGCCGGGTCGGGCCCTTGAGTCGCCGGATGCTCGCGTCACTGTTAAGAGCCACAATCAGCACGTCCCCTTGCTTCGCCGCCTCTTGCAAACAGGCAAGATGACCGACGTGCAGCAGATCGAAGCAGCCGTTGGTGAACACGATCGATTCGCCGGCCGAACGATGCGCGGCGACAAGGGCCCGCAGGGTGTCGAGCGACACGAACTTGCTCTCGCCCGAGCGGCGTTGTTCGAGCAGTCTCGCGCGAATCTCGCCACGCTCGATCACGGCCACGCCAACCTTCTCGACCTCAAGTCCGCCTGCGACATTGCCCAGCCTCACCGCGTCCTCGGGCGACAACCCGCCTGCGAGCGCCACGCCGATCATCGCCAGCACCATATCGCCGGCGCCGGTGATGTCGTACACGTTCTTCGGCTGCGTGCTGAATTGCTCGCCACGGCCGTCAGGATAGACGATCGCCATACCGTCGCGATCGAGCGTCACGATGCACAAGTCGAGCTTCAACTGCCGGCAGAGCTTGTGACCGGCCAAGAACGCATCCTCGGGCGTCACAATCTTCACGCCGCTCGCCAAGCCCGCCTCGGTGCGATTGGGCGTCATCGTCGTCGCGCCGCGATATTTGCTGTAATCCTGCGAGCGAATCGGATCGACGAGCACGGGCACCTCGGCCAGCCGGGCACGATCGATCGTCTGTCGCACGAGATGCGGCGTGCAGACCCCTTTGTCGTAATCCGAGACGAGCACGATGTCGACCTCGTCGAGACAATCGTCGATAAAGTCGACCAACCGTTGCTCAAGTTCATGGCTCACGGCGTCGCGCACTTCGCTGTCGACTCGCAGGATTTGGTGCGGATGCAAGCCCTGCGCTCGGCCGATGAAACGCTCTTTGACCGTGGTCGGCCGGGCCGGATCGGTGAGCACGCCGCGCAAATCCACGTCGCAATCGGCGAGCAAATTGCGCACGACCGTCGCTTCGCTATCGGCCCCCACGACACTCACGCAGATCACCTCGGCCTCGAGTCCCCGCAACATCGCACAGACGTTGCCCGCGCCACCGAGCCGGGCTTCGCGACGATCCGCCCGAAGCAGAATGACGGGGGCTTCTTGACTGACCCGTTCGGCATCGCCCCAGGTGTAGCGATCGAGAATCAGATCGCCGACGACGAGCACGCGCGGGCGTTCGAGCCGTTCAAAGGCGGCGAGTAGATCAACAGCGGACATCAATCGTCATCCCTGACGGTACGCGAAACAAGTTGCGTAAGATAGCGAGTCCCGCGGCGTTTGACCAAGAGCGCCGTAACGTGCTAGCAGTGCTGGCAAAGACGGGAGGAAGGCAGTTTCAACACGGAGAACACGGAGGGCACGTAGAAGAAGACAGGAGAAACTGAGAGATATCAAGACACTCAATACCACGAAGAACCAAGCACCAAGCACCAAGCACCAAGAACTCTGCCTTCGTCTCCGTGCCCTCCGTGTTCTCCGTGTTGAACCGTTCTTTCTAACTCATCATCGTCTCCACCGGTTTCTCGACCGCCGCGACCCACTCGCCCAGTTCGCGGATCGCCTCGGCCAATCCACTGTCGGACTGCGCTTTCGCCAGTTGCTCGACGAGTCGGGCGGGCTCGGTGAGTTGCGGGAAACCGACGGTCCCCGCCGCCCCTTTGAGCCAGTGAGTCAACTCGTGCAGCCGTTGCCAGTCTTTGCTGCGTGACGCTTGTTCGATCAATTGCCATTGCTCGTGCAACTTGTCGACAAAGCCGATCACGATCGCGCGGAACTCTTCGTCGTCGAGCGGCAACGTCGAGGTGAGTCGCGGCTTGATCGTGGCAGAGTCGCCTGTCTGCTGGGCATTTGTCGTGACCGGCAACGTTTGCGTCACCGTCGGCGTGATCGGTTCACCCTCGCCGAGCAAGTCGCTCAACAACTCCATCAGCCGATCGAGGTTCACCGGCTTGCTAATAAAGTGCGAACAGCCGGCGAGCTTGCACTTCTCTTCGTCCCCTTTCATCGCATTGCCGGTCAGAGCCACGATCGGCACCGTCACGCCACGGCCGCGAAGAATGCGGGTAGCCTGGTAACCGTCGAGTACCGGCATCTGCATGTCCATCAAAATGACGTCGAATTTCTGCTGAGCACAACGGTCGACGGCCACTTGACCATTCTCGGCTGTGGTGACTCGCAGACCGGCACGAGTGAGCACGAGCGTGATGAGTTGCAGATTCGCTTCGCCATCGTCCACGACGAGCACATCGGCCGCGCGCAACCGGCGCAGACCTTTGTGTGCCCGAGCGAGCGTGGCATGCTGCGACTGCCGTTCGAATTCAGTCGCCGTGAGCCGCCGGACACCGTCGATAGGGCCGGTCGGAATCGTCAGCGTGAAACAACTGCCGACGCCGAGTTCGCTATCCACGGTGAGTGAGCCGCGCATCGCTTCGGCAAAGCGGCGGCTGATCGTCAGACCGAGCCCGGTACCACCGAACTTGCGGGTCGTCGAGCTGTCGGCCTGCGTGAATGGATCGAAGACTTTCGCCAACGACTCGGCCGGAATGCCGCAGCCGGTGTCGACCACATCAATGATTAACTGCGGTTCCTGCGCGCGCACCTCGCAACGAGCGACGACCGAAACGCCGCCGGTTTTCGTGAACTTGATCGCATTCCCGACCAGATTGGTCACGATCTGACGCAGTCGCATCGGATCGCTCTGAATCGTCTCGGGGAGCGGCTCGGGAGTCTCGAACCGCAGCGTGAGGCTCTTCTCGTTCGCGCGCGCCGCCATGATCGCCAGCACCTCGCGGATCACCTCGTGCGGCCGACACGCGATCTGTTCCACCTCGAAACGGCCCGCCTCGACTTTGGACAAGTCGAGAATGTCGTTGAGCAAGTTGAGCAGATGCTCGCCGCTGGAGTGGATCGTGTCGAGATAGCGGAGTTGCTCGCGCTCCGAAGTCGCCAAACCACGGCGGAGCACGTCGGTGAAGCCGAGAATCGCGTTCATCGGCGTGCGAATCTCGTGGCTCATGTTGGCCAAGAAGCTGCTCTTGGCCTGGCTCGCCGCCTCGGCCGCGGCGCGGGATCGTTCGAGCTCGGCCTTTTGGCTCTCGATGACCGTCACATCCTCGAAGCTCACGAGCGCGCCGCGATACTTGCCGTCGTGACCCAGCACGGGAGAGCAATTCACGCTAAAGCTGCGCTGCTCGCCCAAGGGGAGATTCAACTGCATCGGTACGTTCAGTTGCGCTTCGCCATCGTACACCGCCTTGAGCCACGGGGCGGGACACTCGGTCTGTTCGGGAGTATGGGCCCACGGTAACTCACATGCCGTGCGGCCCAACAGCTTCTCGGGCGACAGCGCGAGCAGACTGGCAAACGATTGATTGGCAAGCACGATGCGACCATGACCGTCGACGACGAGCAGACCCTCGGCCAAACTGTCGAGCGCCGAACGAACATGGCCCGGCACCGACTGCGCGGGGTCGAGATACGACAGCATCTTGCGCAAGTACAACACAAAGCCGACGAAGCACAAACCGGTCGCAACCATGATGAACCGCACCGTAGGGTCGCGAAACCAACCGACGATCCCGCCGGGATTGAGCGGTTCAAAGCAGAGCTCGACCGATCCCCATTTCTCACGGCCGGAGTAGATCGGCACTTGCACGTGGGTCTCGATCGATCGGTCGGTCACAGCGCCGTTCCAGAGCGTGACATGCGAACCGATCTCGACGGCCAACCGACCATCGTTGCGACGCACGCCTGCCGAAAGAATGTCGGAGTGCCGTTGCTTGAGCGTTTCGAGAATCTTTTCCAAGCGTTGCAACTCTTGCCGATTGACCAGCAACGAGCTGTTGATCGCGACCACTTCGCAGAGTCGCGCCCGTGCTTCGAGCACCGCTCCACGTTGATCGGGCACCACGCCGGACATCGCGCAGATGAGCAACACGCTGCTCACGATGCAGGCGAGTCCGATGGCCAAGCGATTCCGGGTTGAATTCAGGTTCATGCGCGGGCTCCTTGTCCCGTCGTGTCATGACGTTCCAAGAGTGATGCGAGGCTTTCGCCAGCGTTACCCTGTTTGTCAAAATTGAGCCCGTTCTCGAGCACGATCAACGGGTCGACAATTCTCCAGGCCGGCAACTGGGCCATCACCGACGTCAGCAGCAACCCGCCACGGATGAGCCACAGCACATAACCGACGCTGAGGCCCGAGCTGAGCGCCGCCACCGAGCCAATCGTCAACTGATGCGAAAGCCAATCAAACTTCATCAGCTTGTCCAACTCACCGAGCGAATCTTGCACGGCATAGAGCGATTGACTGTCGAGCAGCGAGCTTTCCAACGCCAGTTGCGACTGCCGGGCCGCGAGATCTAGTGACTCGATCGAACGCTGTTCGGCGTTGAGTTGGTAGCCGGTCGAGGTGATGTTGCCCGTCTGGATGAAGTCTGTCGAACTGGCTTGCGTGCCGGGCAGAATGACGCGTGGTAGCACGATGACCGCCGCGGTCTTGCCGTCGCCGGTCGAAGTGCTGACGCTGACCCCCGCGATGGTCATCACTTGCTCGACAACTTTCGGCGCGGGAGCGATCGTGGGTACCGCCGTGGCCACGGCCGTTGAGCCGCTGGAGCTACTACTGTTGCTGGAAGTGCTCGTGGCGCTACTCGCCGAGCTCGCGCTGCTGCTCGAACTCGTGGCGCTGCTGGAACTACTTGAACTACTGGAACTGGTGGACGCACTGCTTCCAGTCCCGCCGGGCGAGGCGGCGACGAGCAGCGAGACGGTGGTCTCGGCGGTGCCGCCACGACCATCCGCAACACGATACGTGAAGTGATCGGTACCCGTGAACGACGACAGTGGCGTGTACGTGAACTGGCCATTGGCGTCGAGCGTGACGGTGCCCCCTTGCGGCGCGACGGCGATCGAGGCGGTGAGCGGGCCGCCATCAATGTCGATGTCGTTGGCGAGCACGTTGCCGCTTACGCTACCCACTCCGGGGTCGACAAAGTACGAGTCACTTTGCGCAACCGGAGCGTCGTTCACCGCTGCCACGTTGATCGTAAACGTGGTGGTCGTGAACAGCCCGCCAGGATCGGTCGCCTTGACGGTCACGACGGCCGCGCCGTTCGCGTTGGCAGCAAGTCGGAACGTGGCGTCGCCCGTCGCGGCGTTGAACGTGGTCGAGGTAAACAGCCCCGGATTGGTGTTGCCGACGATGGTGTAGGTCAGCCCATTGTCGGGCGACTCGGGATCAGCGAATGCGCTCCAATAGTTGACCACGATCGGTGCCGCGTCCTCGGCGACGTTCACATCCGCGATACCGGTTGTGGTCGGCGTCTCGTTCACATTCGTGAGATTGACCGTGATCGTCGCCGAGTCGCTGAGGCTGAACTGGTCGACGACTTGCACGGTGAACGTGAGGGCGGGGTTCGCTTCGTAGTCGATCATCGCGGGATTGGCGACGGTGATGACTCCGGTAGCGGCGTCGAGCGCGAACGCACCGTTGAGATTGCCACCGATGATGGCATAGCTCAGCGACGAGCCCGCGTCGGGATCGCTGGCCGCGACCGTGCCGACGATTGTCCCCGCCGAGCGATTCTCGGGCGTGGTAAACACTTGGTTGCTGACGACCGGTGCTTCGTTGACGTCGGTCAGATTGACGGTCACGGTGTTGGTGCCGACCAACCCGCCGGCGTCGGTCACGCGGACCAGCAGGCTGAACGTGGGCGTGACTTCGTAATTGAGTTGTGCCGCGTTATTGACCGTGATTTGGCCAGTCGAGCTGTTGATTGCAAAGGCCGTACCCGTGTTACCGCCGACGATCGCGTAGGTCCGTGTATCCCCCGCATCCACATCGCTGGCCGTGACGTTGCCCACGACCGTGGTGTTGGCCGAGTTCTCGGCGATGCTCAGGCTTTGGGCGTTGATCGTGGGGGCTTCGTTGACGTTCGTGAGATTGACGGTCACCGTGGCCGTGCTGCTCAGGTTGCCACTGTCGGTGACTTGAACCGTGAGCGTGAAGACGGGCGTCGCCTCAAAATTGACTGCCGAGCTGATGGCGACGGTGATCTGGCCGGTCGAGCTGTTGATGGCAAAGGCGTTGCCGGTGTTGCCCGCAGTGATCGTGAACGATTTGGTGTCGCCGATGTCGTAGTCGCTGGAAATCACGGTTCCCACGATCGCGCCATTGGCCAGATTCTCGGCCTTGGTAAAGGCTTGGTTCGCGATCAACGGCGCGTCGTTGTCGTTGACGACATTCACAGTACGGGCGTCGCTCGTGAGAAAGGTCCCATCGTCGACGGTGAAAATGATCGTCCGCGCGGCGCTCGTGGGGTTTGTGTTTGTGTTGTGATACGTCACGCTGCGCAGTGCGGTCTCGTAGTTGCTGACGCTTGACGTGCCGCTGAGGGTGAGCACGCCCAAAGTGCCGTTGAACGAACCGGTGATGCCGTTCTGATCGGTGAACGACAGCACATCGTTGCCCGGCACCAGTCCGGTGTGAATGCGAACCGTGGCTCCGACGAGATTGGCCGAGTCGACATCGGTGACGGTCAACGCCGGGTCGATCGCGAGCGGGGCGCTATTGTCAGAATAGGTTGTCGCAGTCGAATTGAGCGCGATCGCGGGTCCGGTGCCTGTGAAGGGATCAGCGAACTGATGGGCATACACGCCCGCCGAGTCATCGCTGGCCGTGCCCGAGAACGCGACGACGTAAGCGCCGTTGCCTTGCATGGCGACTGCCGACAGCGTTTGATTGCCGCTGGCGTCGACGTTCACGCGGAACTGATTTCCCTCGGCCGAGACGCCACTGCCGCTGCGCCGATACAGCCGGCCATAAACGTTCGTTTGACTCGACGTGTCGCCATCGGTCCCTTCGGTGGTCCAGGTGACGATGAAGTTGCGGCTGGCATCGTGCCCGATCGACGCGTCGGTCTGATCGTTGAGCAGCGTTTGATCGATAGCCAATTCCCCCTGACCCACGCCGCCCGCCGCGTCGTACTGAAAGTACTGACCATAGATGCTGGTGCCAACGAGCACGATCTCGTTCGTGTAGGCCGTCAGCCAGTTGCCTTGTCCATCGAACTCGACCGTGGGCCGAGTTTGATCGAGAAACGTCGTGACACTCTGCCGCTTCTCGCCGCCGACGAAACTACCGGTGCTCGACAGATACCGGCCATAGACACCCCAGCCGCTGCCGTCTTGCCCGTCGCTCTGCCACACGATGTAGAAGTTGCCGAAGGCGTCGCCAGCGATGTCGGAATAACGTTGGTCGTTCGCGGTGGTCGTGTTGACGCGCGTGTCGGTGGCGATCGCGGTGCCGTTGCTATTAAAGCGCCGCACATACACGCCCCAGCCGTCGCCGTCGGTCCCATCGCTCGACCAAGTCACAGCAAACGTGTTGGTGTAGTGCTCATACGCCACGGCGGTCGATTGTTGATCGCCACTAGAAGTGCTGCTGACAAGCGTCTCGCCGCCGAGCGCGTTGCCGGCCGAATCGTAGCGTTGGAAGTAGATGTTGCCGTCGGTGCTACTGTCACTTCCCTGGCCGATACTCGTCCAAACGACGACAAAATTGCCGTTGGTGTCCATCGCCACGTGAGGATCGAACTGGTCCTTGCTCGTCGTGGTGTTGACCTGAATCTCACCCGTAAGCGCGGTGCCTGTATTGTCATATAACCGAGCGTAGACGCCGAGTTGATTGCCATCTTGGTTAAGGCTTTGCCAAACGACGACGTAGTTGCCATTGTCGGCCACGGCGATGTCGGGGTTGGATTGCGCGTTGGTCGTGGTGCTGTTCACGAGCACATCGGCCCCGGCCAACAAACCGTGCCATCCCGAGTTGTCGAGTGCCAGCGACGTGGTCTCGACCGAACCGACGGTGTATTCGAGCGTCCAATCGCCGCCGCGATCGCTCGAACCGGTGGCGTCGCTGCTCGCGGCAATGTCGGCGTGCGTCCACGAAGCGAGTGTCTGCAGCAACGACACACCGGCGGGCGATGCACTCACGTCGCAGCCGTAGAACAACAAGTCGGCATCCGCACCCAGCGAGTTTTGCCAACCGGCGATGGTCGACGAGTATTGCCCGATGTTGTCGACGGTGAGCCACGTCGATCCGAACTGCAACCCCTGTTCGGCACCGTGCCCCAGGAAGTGGACGGCATCGAGATCGTCATACTGCGCGAGCAAGGCCGTGATCTGGTCCAGACCGTCGCTCGTCGCATCGAGCACAACCACATCGCGAACGACGCTGGGGTCCGAGGCGGCGTTGAGCTGATCGATGAGCTGCTGAAATTGATCAATCTGCTGATCGACCACGATCAACTCATGTCGCACCGGCGGCGCGTCGAGCAGCGGCATGTTGAGCGCCGCGGCATCACTGGCGGGCGTAACCACTGAGCCATCCGATGGACCGACCAATTCGGCATCGAGTTGCGCGGGATCGACCGTCGCGCCATCGACGGCCGCCGCCAGGGGACTCGCACTCAGCAGGCAACGATCTTCGAGCACGACACAATGCACGCGCCGTCTACCTCGGAGCGCAGCATCAGCCGGCGAGCTCGACGGCTCGACAACATGCCACCATGCGGAGAGAGCAGACCAAAAACGCATAAGAGGTTTCGCGTCAATTGCCGGGTGCGAAAGCCTCTGAGCGCAGGGCTTCCCAAGTAATTCTAGGCCGAATAATCCGAGCAATCGGCGAAGTTTTGCGAGATGGTGAGGCAAGGGAACACGGATGAACGCAGATATGAGGGATGAAGGGGATAAGGCGAATGCGGAGTGTGGAGTTCGGAGTGCGGAGAAAAGAATCACGCCTTCAACACGCCTGCCACAACACCCATCACTAGCCACTCACTCCTTCTCTTCCCATCCACCTTCATCCCTTGCATCTGGGCTCATCCGTGTTCGCTTATCGCTCCATCTCCCACCGTTACGACCGCTTCATCCCGCACCACGCGATCAGGTCTCGCCGGATGTTCGACATGCCCGCTATCACCGCTATAGCCGGACTCGACGATCGTATTAGTCGCATGGGTGCTAGTGTGTTTGTTCCGCGGGTTGCTTGCGTCGTAGGGTGTATGCCGAACCTACCTGAGGCATGATTCCACCGAGTCATGTCGATCGTGTGCGAGGTGCGTGCTAGCACGGCCGCACTGGTCGTACCGCGATGGTGCATCGTTCACCCTGCTGGTCTGTGGCGTGTTATGAAGATCGGGCGACGAACCTGGCAACGACTCACAGCCTCGGCGGCGTTCTGCGCCTTGGGCCTGGCGTCATCGTCGGCGCTCGTCGCTCAAACGCCGACCGCCGAACCCGTGGCCGAGTTGGCTCGTCGTCAGATCGTGTCCGCCGCCGAGCGTGACGGCATCAAGCCGCTGCCGCCGGTATCGCGCGAATCGGCCTCGGATGCTGCCGCTGCACCCGCGTTGCAGGTCCCCGTGGGCGTCGATCCCCTGCCGCTCAATCCCGACCGACTGCGGCCCGAGAGCGAACTGCATGTCTGGTGGAGCGACGCGATTCGGCAACCGTTTGGCGATCCGCAGCAGGCGTTGCCGATCGAGCTTAATCCGGCGGTGGTGCAAGCCCTGACGCACTCGGCCCATGTGGCGGTGCTCCGCGAGACGGCGGCGATCGCCTGCACGTCGATCGTGCGCGCCGAGGCGAACTTCGACGCGCTACGGTTCGCCGAGAGCCGCTTCACCGACACCAGCGACCCGGTCGGCAACACGCTCACGACCGGCGGCGCGCCGCGGTTCATTGACGAAACATGGTACGCCAATGCCGGCTTGCGACGGCGTACGTTGACCGGTGCTCAACTGGAAATGTCGCAGCGGCTCGGCTATCAGAACAACAACAGCTTGTTCTTCGTCCCCAAGAACCAAGCGACCGCGCGACTCAATATCAGTCTTACGCAGCCGCTCTTGCGCGGGGCGGGCACTTGTTACAACAACAGTGTCATTGTGCTGGCGCGGATCGACGCCGATTTGGCTCACGATCAGTTCTCGGCCGACATGCAGGCGTATCTTGTCGATCTGCACAAAGCGTTTTGGGACATCTATCTGCAACGAGCCGGTTATGTGCAGCGACGCCGGTTGCTGCTCGAGGCCCAAGAGGTGTTGGCCGAACTCGAGGCGCGGAAGCATGTCGACGTGCTCAGCACACAGTTGGCCCGAGCCCGCGCGGCGGTGGCGACCCGCGAGGTGGCGGTGTTCAAGTTCGAGGCGGCCGCTAAGAACGGCGCGGCCCGGTTCAAGTCGTTGGTCAACGACCCGTTCTTGGACCAAGCGTGCGTCTGCGAGCTGATCCCGATCAATCCGCCCGACGCGTGCTATGGCGACGCCGACTTGTGTGTCGCACTGGCCACGGCGCTCGACTCGCGGCCCGAGATCCACCAAGCGACGCGCTCGCTCCGTGCGGCCAGCACGCGGCTCAATGTGTCGAACAAAGATCTGCTGCCGATGCTGAATGTGGTACTGGGGGCGTATGCCAGCGGCTTGCAGGGACAGTCGGATTTCTCGAACGCGATTGGCGATCAGTTCAGCGTCGGTCGGCCGACTTACTGGGGCGGGCTGACGTATGAGGTCCCCTGGGGCAATCGCGCGGCGAAAGCGCAGTTCCAAGCGCGACAGCTCGAACTGAAACGGGCCGGCTCGCAACTCCAGGCCGTCGCGGCCACGATTCGCGCCGAGGTCGAGATCGCCGCGCGCGACGTGACCACGACCTGTCGCGAGGTGCGGAGCAAGTATCAAGCCATGCTCGCCGAGCAGCAGGAGGTCGAGTTGCTGTTGGAGCGCTGGCGGTCACTGGCCGGCGATCAGCAAGTGGCTGGCATCGTGCTCAACGATTTGCTCGACGCCCAAGATCGACGCGCGTCGGCCGAGTTGGATATGGTCGGCGCTCAGGTCTCACACCGCATTGCGTGGATTCAATTGAAACGCGCCACCGGCACGCTCTGCGATCTGACCGCGGTGACGGGCAACGAGGCGCTGCTGCCCGCGGTGGAGCCGCCTCCGCCGAGTGGTTTTTCGGGCGACGAATCGTCACCCGCGCCAGCTCGGTTGCCGCCGGTAGAGAAGGTCCCTGCACCAAGCGGCGAACGGAACGAGCCGCGTTCGCCGTCGGACAAGCGACCCGACGAAGCTCCGCGTTTGTCGCCGTCACCAGCGCCGCCGAGTAACGCGACCTCGCCAACGACGTCGACGAACGAGAGTGCGCCGGTGGACCCGGCCGTCGAGTTCCCGACGATCGAGACCGGCCCGGAGTTGTTGAGCGTACCGAAGTCGCTGCCCCCGTTGCCGCCTTCGGAGGTGCAGTCACCCGCTCCGCCGACGATTCGCGCTGCCGCGCCGCGACCTGCCACGACGCCGACACCCGAGTCGCCGGCGACAGTCGCCCCGCCGCCGGTCGTGGAACTGGGCCGAGCGCCGTTGCCGGCACCGAGTGTGGCGTCGGCACCGAGTCCGTTGCGGGTGGCGGACAAGCCGGTACGACCGATCGAGCCGCCGTCGCGGAGTGTGTCTCCGCTCGGACGTGGCACTGTGAACACGTTCGCCGCTCCGCCGCTGCCGCAAAGTGCGCCGCCAGCACGACCCGCGACGCCCCTGACGTTCGCAGCGCGAGCGACGCTGCCGGTCAAACCGTCGCCTGCGCCGCGATCGCAGCCCGTGCAGCAAGCGCCGCCTCCGCAGAAAGCGTCACTTCCACAGCGATCGGTACTCGCGAATCCCGCGATGTTCGGCCCGCCCCCATTGCCCACGGTGACCGGGCCGCCGCCGGTGCTGCGTGATTCGGCCGCGCCAAGCCCTGCAGTACGCTCAATGCCCGCGCCTCAGTTGCCACTTGCACCGCTGCCGCTCGACGAGAATCAACGCGAGCTTCAAGGCAAATAGATCACGAGCAACTCGGTCGGCAGCGGGGAACGCAACTCCACTCCACCGCAACAAGCCGGCACGAGGCCCGTCTCGCCGCGGACCCACGGTCGCTGTTTGCTCGCAGTACCGAACTGAATCGCGCCCTCGACCAACAGCACGATCCGGCAACGATCGTCATTCGGCAAGGTCGCACGATCCGCAACGCACCAGCGTTCGAGCACGAACTGCTCACACGTCACGAGACGCTCGACGCCCGGTTGCTCAGTGCTCTGCGGTTGCACGGGATCGATCGGTCCGAGCGCGAAGTCGATTGCCTCCAAGCCTTGCTCCAAGTGCAACGCCCGGGGCTGACCGTCCGAGCCGAGGCGATTCCAATCGAACAGCCGATACGTGACATCGCTCGACTGCTGGATCTCGGCGATCATCACCCCGGCACCGAGCGCATGCACCGCACCGGCCGGAATGAACACGCAGTCACCGACGCGTGGCGCGAATTTGTGCAGGCAGAGTTCGACAGTCCCGCGGTGCAATTCGCGTTCGACGGCTCGACGATCAAAGCCCCGTTTGAGCCCGGCGTAAATCACGCTGCCCGGCTCGGCATGCAGCACGACCCAGGCTTCGGTCTTGCCCAGATCAGGCGGCGTGAGTTGCGCCGCGCGGCGATCGTCGGGATGAACCTGCACCGAGAGCACGCGCTGAGCGTCGAGCAGTTTGAACAGCAGCGGAAAGCGCTCGAGACCCGCGTGACGTCCGACGAGCGCGGCCGGCTGATCGCGGAGCAACTCGTGCAGCGTGGCACCGGCCAAATCGCCCTCGGCCACCACACTCTGATCGACACCACGATCGCAGATCTCCCAGCTTTCGGCGTAGTCGTCGCCCGGCGGCAGGTCGCGATCGAGCTGGGTCGCCAAGCGTCGCCCGCCCCACACATAGCGGCGAAGCAGCGGTCGGAAGCGGAGCGGTTCGAGTGAGGGCATAGCAGGTCCAAAACCGATCATGTAGCCGAACTCGCCAGAGTTCGGGAATGGCGTCATCGACTGGCCCGAACTCTGGCGAGTTCGGCTACGAAAGCAAGCACCGGACTGTCTTGTGGCGTGTCCGAACGTTAACTATCATGGGCTTTAGCGACTGAACTGCCAAGGCGATCGGCCTTGATCCGCGAGCGTCTTTCGCCCGTGGATTTGGGTAGGAACTCAGACCGAATCCGTCGGCCTCCTGCCCCGTCCCTCGCTCTGCCGAAAGGCCCGTGATCGGTACGGGGCGGCAGCGAGCGGAACTTGGGTGCTCGTCGCTTCCTGCAAACGTGGACGCGAGCCGTGTCCTCCACTTTGCACACTTCTGTTCGATGGGTGTCACGATGGCCAAAACACACGACGACGATCTGTTCAAAGACACGACGATGACCTTCGGGGAACACCTCGAAGAGTTGCGCGTCTGTCTGTTTCGCGCGGTAGTGGGGCTAACCTTGGGAACCTTGGTCGGGCTTTACGTGGGGGAGTACTTTGTACAGTTCATCAAGACTCCCTTGGAGGCAGCACTTAAGATCTACTACAGCACGCAAGCCGATCTTGACTATAAGAGTTGGGCCAGCGAACGAACCGCGCAGGGATTGTCGGTTCCATACACGGTTGATGAGGTGAAGAAGATTGCTAAACCGGACGACGATTCACCCGAGCTTATCTTCGAGATCCAATTGGTTCACCCGGGTACAATGTTCACGCCGGAATCTCCAGCGACATCGCAAGCATCGAAGAGTGACGATTCTCCTCCCGCCCAGGATGCGAAGGTAGACAACGCAGCAAATGTGAAGCAAACAGGCACAGAGAATCAGGGTCCTCGATTTAGTCGAGACAATCTGGTGCCTGTGCTGATGTGGCACTTTCTTGATAAGGACCATCGAGTAACCACGCAAGGGCTTGGACCCGCCGAAGCTTTTAGCATTTGGATGAAGGCCTCCCTTGTGGTTGGTTTCGTTCTCTCCAGCCCTTGGGTCTTCTACCAAGTGTGGATCTTTGTTTCGGCAGGTTTGTATCCGCATGAACGCAAGTACGTGTACGTGTTCTTGCCCATCAGCCTTGGGCTGTTTTTTCTTGGCGTTTCGACCGCGTTCTTGTTCGTTTTTGAGCCAGTGCTGACATTCTTGTTCAGTTTCAACCGAAGTCTTGGCATCAATCCCGACCCGCGCATCAGCGAGTGGATGAGCTTCGTGCTGCTGTTGCCGCTCGGGTTCGGCATCTCGTTCCAACTGCCGCTGGTGATGTTGTTCCTCAATCGCATCGGCATTTTTGATCTACGGGCATACATCGAAAAATGGCGGATCGCAGTGCTCGTGATCTTCATTCTCTCCGCCGTGCTGACACCGGCCGACCCTTACAGCATGCTGTTGATGGCGCTGCCGCTGACGATCCTGTACTTCGGCGGCATTTTGCTCTGCCGGTATTTGCCGAAAGTGTCGTGAAGTTCGTTGATTGTGACGAGCTTCGCGAAGACCACGCGGGAAATGACGAATATCGAAGTTCAAATGACAAAAGAATGCCGAATGTCGAATGCTCAAAGCGAGGTCGACATTCGTCATTCTGGCTTTGACATTCTTTCGACATTTGAACTTCGACATTCGACATTCCGATCCCCAAGAGGTGAACCTTGGCTTCGCGCTATTTTGCGGTTGTTCCCGCCGCGGGTCGCAGTGTGCGGATGGGCCAGGCCAAGCTGCTACTGCCTTGGGCTACGGGAACGCTCGTCGAGCATGTGCTGGGCGCTTGGCGCGGCAGTCGAGTGACCGCGACGGTGATCGTCGTGCATCCGGATGTTCGCGAGTTGACCGCGGTCAGCCGTCGTGCGGGCGTCGAAGTGCTCGTGGCCAACGAGCCGCCGCCGGATATGAAAGCTTCGGTCGCGCTCGGCTTGCGATACTGGAGCGAAACTCGTCACCTAACCGCGGCCGATTCGTGGCTCGTGGCACCAGCCGATCTGCCGCTGCTCGAGTCGCGCACGATTGACGCGGTGCTCGCCGCGCATGAACCGACCGACTCGCGGATCGTCGTGCCGACCGACCCCGTCGGCAAGCGCAGCCATCCCGTGCTCTTTCCCTGGCCGCTGGCAGACGAAGTGCCGCGACTACCGGCCCATGAGGGGCTCAAATCCCTGCTGGCCCAGCATCCGGTTCACGAGATCAGTGTGCCGTGGCTGGTGCCGTCGGCCGATGTGGACACCCCCGAGGATTATCGTCGCCTGCGTGATCGTTACGACCGCAACGACCGACCCCGACCGTAGCGGAATACGCTTCCGAAATTGCCCTGCACGGCGGCAAGGGTTTCACACTAAGTCGTTGATTGCTAACCAGTTGAGTTGCACGCGCGATTGTTGAGCTATGTTTGTTTGGATGCTCGAAAGCATTCGCCGTTGGTTTCATCGCCTCTCGCAGCACGAGGTACTTCGTGCGCGGTGAACCCCACCGGCTCACCCCTTCAGCGGTTTCAACATGCTTCGCGTCGCCGTCGATCACATCACGCCCGGCATGATCTTGGCGCGGCCCATTCCGCTGCCCCATGATCCGCATCGCTACTTGTTGCAGCGCGACATCGAACTCCCGCTCGATCTCGTCCCGCGACTCAAGCAGCTTGGCGTGCTCGAAGTCTGGATTCGCAATCGCGATCTCGAGTTTCTCGAGACGATGATCGACGAGGGGCTCGGCGATCAGCAGCGCGAAGTGTACGCCATCGTCCGCAAGAACTTCGAGCAAGTCATGCGCGGCGCATCGCTCGACTTGGACATCCGCCATTTTCAAGACGCGATCGGCAGCCTGTTCGACTTCCTCAAGGCGAGCTCGTGCGGCAACATGCTGCTGCAAAAGCTCGATGCGTTCGACAACTATCTGATGTCGCACTCGACGAATGTCTGCTATCTGGCGCTGCTGACCGGCATGCGGCTCGAGCGCTACATGATCCAGGAGCGCAACGCGAAGAGTGCCCGCGACGCCAAGGATCTGCGACAGTTGGGCCTCGGCTGTTTGCTGCATGACATCGGCAAGATGCACATCCCGGTCGAGATTCTGAACAAGCCGAGCAAGCTGACGGCGGAAGAGTATGAGATCATGAAGACTCATCCGACGATCGGCTACAACATGCTCAAAGGTCAAATTCACGCCGCGGCAGCGCAGGTGGTGTTGAACCATCATCAACGCTACGACGGCAAAGGTTACCCGCAACGAGTCAATGTCGCGACCGGCGAACCCAGCCCGGCCCAGCAGGGAAAACAGATCCACATTTTCAGCCGGATCGCCACCATCGCCGACATCTACGACGCGGCCACGTCGCAGCGTTGTTACTCGGCCGCCAAGCCCAGCGTGCAAGTGTTGCACGAGCTGCGCACGTGGTGCAAAGGCTGCTTCGATCCGATCGTCGAACGGGCCTTCTACGAGATCATTCCGCCGTTCCCGATCGGCAAGACCGTGAAGCTCAACAACGGGGTTGAGGCCGTCGTGGTCGACTTCAACCCGCGTTATCCCGCGTCCCCCAAGGTGCAAGGGCTTCGAGATCCGTACGGTCAGCGCTATGCCGATCCGTCGCTCGAAGAGATCGACTTGGCGCTCTACACCGATCTATGCGTGGCACGTGTCGACGACATCGACGTGACGCCCTATCTCGCTTTGCAGCGCGAACTCATGCCGGAACCCGACGGCGTGCTGCTCTAAGAAGGTAGACGGAACTTAACCACAGAGGCACAGAGGACACAGAGAGAGGAACGAAGAGACTCTGTTTTCACTCCGAGCATGACCACCCGCTCGCATTTGCACTTTGCACTTTGCACTTTGCATTTCTCATTTTGCATTTCCCTTCCCCTCTGTGCCTCGGTAGTTAACTTCCTCTCTCTCCGGCGGTTGAACCGACGTCGATCCAACGGCCGACGACGTTCGTGAGTTGTGTCGCGCTCGCGCTTGAGCTATCGTGACTGGACATTCTGCGATTCACGACTGCTGGCGAGTCCTGGCCCATGCTGATCACCCATGTCGAAACCTATGCGGTGCGAGTGCCGTTGAAGCCCGAGCGGCGGATGATCTCGTCTCTCGGCCAACACATTGTCAGCGAGTACGTGCTGGTGCGGCTGGGGACCGACGCTGGCGTCGATGGCGTGGGCGAAGCGACCGTCATGCCCCGCTGGAGCGGCGAGACCGTCTGGGGCGCGAAGGCCGTGATCGATCATCTGTTCGCGCCGCTGGTGATCGGCTGCGATCCGCGCGACACGGCCGAGATCGATCGCCGCCTGGATGCCGCCTGCAAACACAATTGGTTCGCCAAATCGGCAATCGAAATGGCCTGTTGGGACGCCGTGGGTCGTCAGTCGGGCCAGCCCGTGTATCAACTCTTGGGCGGCGCGGTACGTGATCGCACGTTCCGTTGTCGTTTTTCCATGGGCGCCTACGATCTTGACCGGGCTCGACGAGTCGCCGCCGAGCGCGTGGCGGCGGGGTTCACCACGATCAAGGTAAAAGTTGGCGGCGAAGCGGACGATGATCTGCAGCGGGTCCGTGCCGTGCGCGAGGTGATCGGCCCCGATTTGGCCCTCGACATTGACGCCAACTGCGGCTGGTCCGCCGAGACCGCGATTCGCAAAGTTAGCGCGGTGGCCGATTGTCGTTTGGCACTCGTCGAACAGCCGACTCCCGATGGCGATTACGAGGCGCTAGCTCGGGTGCGGCGTGAGACCGGTTGTCGCGTGATGGCCGACGACATCTGTTTCGATCGCGTGCATGCTCAAGAGTTGATCCGCAATCAATGTTGCGATGTGATCAACGTTTATCCCGGCAAGCAAGGCGGCATCGGCAAGACCCGCGCGATTATCGATCTCGCCGCCGAGCATGGCATCGCCTGCACGATCGGTTCAAACTTGGAACTCGACATCGGCACAGCCGCGATGGGACACGTGATCGTCGCCAGTCGCAACATGCAGGTCGATCGTTACCCGGGCGACGCGCTCGGCCCCATTTATCATGAGTTCTCGGTGGTCAAACAGCCGCTCGAGATTCGCGGACCGCTCGTGACCGTGCCCGATCGACCGGGGTTGGGGGTCGAAGTCGATTGGGAGATCGTCCGCGAGAATCAAGTTCGGGCGTGAGCCGTTACTCGTCGGTGATGATCTGCCGTACATGCGGCAGTTGCTCGCGATTGCCGGCCCGATCGATGGCGTGGGCGGAGAGGCGATCGTCATTCGGACGGTCCAACGTGAGCTGCCAATCAGCAACGCCTGCTTTCTGCGAGACGATCTCGGCCAACTTTCCATTCACGCTCACCGTTGCGATCTCGCCGTTGTCATGCGACACGCCGCGCAGCTTGACGCGACTGCCGTCGACAATCACCTGCGTGATGAGCGTCGCGGGCGGCAGATCGTCGATCGGCTGCAACAGCGCGGGAAATGCCAAGTTATTCGCGCTCTCGGCTCGCGCGTCGCTCGCCAACCAGTCGGCGTTGCTTGTCACCGAGTCGCTAGCGGTCGACGGCTGCCGGCTCACGCGCATCACATCGCCCTGCCGCGGAAAATCGTGAAACCAATACGCGATCGGGTGCTCGGTTTTATTCGTACGCGGACCTCCGCCAAAGCCGACAATGCCCGCCCCACGCGACCGGCTATTCTCGATCGTTACACCGCGAAAATGAGCCGTGAGCCCCGGGCGCGGCGCGATCGCGGTCAACTGCACGAGCGGCCCCCGAGCCAAATCGCAATCGCGGAGTCGGAGGCCGTCGTACGTCACGTTCCCATGCGGAATGCTTTGTTCGTCGTGACCGCCATTGAGCGGCTCGCCGGTGATCTGTTCGAGCGTAATATTTCGATAGACATGCTCGTCGTAGTCGGGCCGATAAATCCCATGCGCGGCGTGACGAACGTGTATATCATCGATCAAGCTACAACGCATGTTCGGCCGCAGGGCGTAATGCGATTGCCAGGCGCGGAGCTTGCGCAGAATGAACGGATGCTGGGCGTCGCCTCGCACCGAGCCGGGCTCTTCGTCACCCAGTCGAAACGCGAACAGTCCGTCGCCGTGCGACTCGTTCTCCTCGAAGCGAAGAAACGGCAGCGTGCGAACATCATGAGCGGCCAACTCACCATCGGGCCGAATTACGTTCAACACCGGATCGAACTCGGGCGTCTTCACGAGTTGAAAGTGATACCCGTACTGATCGTTCTCGCAGGCTACGTTGCGGGTCAACGTGTTGCGACCGTTGGCCCACCAGAAGCCCGCTCCGTCGTTGGGATCATAAGACAACACCTGCTTGGGCAGCGGCACGGAGCCAAATGCCTGCACGGCCAAATTGCGGTCGAGCACGTTCCATTGCTCGGTCGCGTCTTCCAGGAAGTAACCATGTCCGCGCGATTGATAGCCGACGCAGTCACGCACCAACAGATGATCCGTGCCGTGGATCGTGATCCAGCGATTGTGCGAGTCCCAAATACTCGCGCCGATCACGCCGCTGCCGCGCATCGTGTCGCGTACCAAATGAAAATGAATCGCATACTTGCCGAGCACGCCGTCCTTGCCCAAGTGGCGAAACTCGGCATACGCTATGCCGCCGGACGAGCCGTGATGATACATCGTGTGGCCGCGCACTCCGTTCGGATCGGCCGACTCGACGACGACATTCCGCGAGAGATTCGCGACCTCGGACCGCTCGATGCCCATGGCGCGGTGCGTATTCGCCAAAGGACGATCGAGCGTGAGCACTGCTCCACCGACCGCGGTGATCCTCCGCGCTTCGGTCCCCACTGGCTTCTGCCGACCAAAGCGACGACCCTGAAAGCTGTGACCCGCGCCGGGCCCCTGTAGATCGCTGGTCGTGACGATCACTTGATCGCCGACGCGCCAATCGGTCACCGGTTGTTCGAGCGTCACCTGAGCATGTCCGGCCAGGGCGGGTTCGGCAAGTTTCAGCCACGTGCGTTTCAGCGGCGCGCCATGTACCTCCCAGCGGCCGCCGCAGACGACAATCGCTGGCAGAGTTTCGGGATCGGTGCCTGGGAAATGTCGCAGACGAATCGTTGCGGTGATCGTCGGCGGCAACGGTGTCTGCGGCGTGCCGATGAGCAATTGCGGAGTGCTGCGCGGCGAGTGGCCATGCCCGCCATGTTGATGAGTGGTCGTCGACGCAGGTTCATGGCAATTGAAGCCATCTTCGGTCGTCGTTTCGCCCGGCTCGACCTTGAGTAAACCAACTTCGAGTCGTGTGGAGACATCGTCCGAGAACCGGAGCGTCCCGGCCACGTGGATCATGCGCAGCGGCGTGGTCGAGTCGATATCGTAGATCACGGTGTGACCCGCGCGGATCTGCACAAAGTCGCCCGCCTGTGGCTGTCGTCCGTCGGTCCACGTCGCGGTATCCGACCACGGCCCACTTTGCGTCGTGCGTGCCTGAAACGTCACCGGCTCCGCGGCGATCGTTGTTTGGAGCAAGTAAAGCAGCGCCAATGCTGACAAGCGGATTGCATTCATAGGTGGAACTCGTCCAGCATGGTAGCCGAACTCGCCAGAGTTCGGGTGGTAGCCATGTCGCGCAACGCCCGAACTCTGGCGAGTTCGGCTACTAAACGCAAAGCCTTATTCGTTCGTCTTCGCGACGCCGAGTTGAATGAGCGTGATGTTGTCGTCTCCCTCGGCATGCACGGTCACGATCGTCCCTTCGGCAACGTTACCCAACACTTGCTCGGCCGTGCCGATCAACTTGTACGGACCGCCGTCGACGCTCTCGTGGACCGGCACGCCCGGGGCAAACTTGTTGAAATGCAACTGATTGCCGTACTTCTTGGTAAAGCTCGCGCCGAGATTCTTGCCCAAGATCAACAATCGCTGGTCCTTGTACGAGACGAACGTGCCGACGGTCGAGCCTTTGCGCTCGTCGATCCGAAGCGAGGCTGTGCCTTTGTCGAGAAATACTTGCACCCACATGCCCGGCTTGGCTTGGGCGAGCGCTGCCGCGGCATCGGCAACCGGCGCGAATTTTTTCTCGGCGTGATTGAACTGCACCGCGGTGATTCCCGATGGCAGCGATTCCCACACCAGCAGTGAACCCGAGTTGCCCAAGAGCGTCAGCTTGCCGTCGGTGTACGATACGAACCGGCCGCGACCCGACTTGGTCATGACTTCCGTCGGGCGATTGGCATTGGCCGGTGTTGCCGGATCGGCTGCGACCAACTTCCACGGCACGAGCACGGCCAGTGCCACACTCGCGGCTAGCAGCGTGCATTGCAGGGCTCCCCGACGCGCTGGACAAGCGAAGAAACGCATGGCAGTCAACCTTTGCTGTAATGAGAAGGACGAGCCCGTCGCTCCTGCGCACAACGCGGGAATGGGGGGCTGAGGACCAAGTTTCGCGACCAGTGAGACGAGCTGCGCGGCGTACCGAACCGGATCACGATCCGCGACTTCGATGGCACGTGCATCGGCTGCCAGTTCTTGCGTGAGCCGCAATCGCCGCTCAACGAACCAGATCAGCGGATGGAACCAGAACCAAGTGCGCGTCAGGGCCGCGAGTAGATTCCAGGCAATGTCGTGATGCAGGGCATGAGCCAACTCGTGTTGCATGACCAGGCGACGCTCGGCCGAGGTCAGCCGCTCGCCCGCTTGCCGCGGAATGATGATCGCCGGACGAAACACGCCACAGAGCAAAGGGCTCCCCTCGCCCGCGGTTTCGAGCAAAGCGGGTGTACGTCGCAAGCCGAGGGCGCGACTCACGTCGCCGAGCAAGGAGCGCCATTCAACGTCCTGACACGGCTGACATTGCCGCCGTAAGTCGCGCAGTTCGCGTGCGGCAACGATCCCGCGCAGGGTTTGCCATGCCACGCCGGTCAGCCACACCATCGCCACGCTCAATCCGAGTAGCGAGAGAGTCTGCGATTGAGCGGTTGTCGTGACGATCTCGTTCGTTACCGCGTTGGGCATTGCCGTCGAGCCGGTTGCGATCGCGTTGGCGGCCGGTGTCAACAACGGCAGTTCCAGCGGAGCCGTCCAAATAAACGCGACACAAAACTTCAGCACGACCAACCGCCACAGCCAGACTTGCCAGCGCGGTCGTAGCGCCGGATACAACCAGGTAATGACCGTCACGATCAACGCCAGCGCGGCCCCCTGCCAACTCGCGTTCATCAATCGCTCGAGGCAGTCGTCGAGTCCCTGCAAAACGCCACTCATTGGCCACCTTCCTTTCGCGCTTGCTCTAGGTCGCGGACCAATTGCTTGAGTTGTGCCAACTCGGCAGCAGAAACCGAACCATGGTCCGACAGATAGGCGACAAACGGCGAGACCGAACCGCCCAGCGTCTGGTCGACAAACGTGGCCACCATCCGCCGCAGAAAATCGTGCTTCGCCGCCTTGGGCCGATACTGATACACACCGCCGACTTGCTTGCGGGTCAGATAGCCCTTCTTTCGCAGCCGCTCCATGACGGTCAAGATCGTCGTGCGGGCTTGGCCCGAGGTGTTCGCGAAATGATCGGCGACATCGCCGACGCTGCTACCGGGATGATCGCCAAGATAGCGCAGCACTTCGACTTCGGTGGATCCCAGCGGCGATTGAGCAGGCGACATTGGCCAATATTCCAGCGTGAAGCAGAGTGACTATCGGTGTAGTCAGATGCTATCGACTGACTACACGCATAGTCAAGAAGATTTGTCGCGGAATTTTTTGCTTGGCCGCAGGCGTGAACCGCCCGACGCACGAGCTACTTCGGCAAAATGATCAAATCGCGGCTGATGTCGCTGACTTTCGCACAACCGCACGCGTGCATGGCGGCGGTGAACTCCTCGTGGAGTAGCGTCATCACGGTATGCACGCCGCGCTCGCCATCCGCCCCCAACGCCCAAGCGTACGGTCGACCGACGAGCACGGCCTTCGCGCCGAGCGCGAGCGCCTTGAGCACGTCCGTGCCACGTCGCACGCCGCTGTCGAGCAGGATCTCGGTCTTGCCGCCGACTGCCGCCGCGATCGCCGGCAGACACGTGATGCTGGCCGGCATGCCATCGAGCCGTCGCCCGCCGTGATTCGACACGACGATCCCATCAAGGCCAATCGCCACAGCCTTCTCGGCATCGGCGACGCGCAAGACCCCTTTGACCAACAGCGGCAGCCGCGTGCGGTCGCGCAGCCAACGAAAGAATTCCCACGAGAGCGCCGTGTCCCAGGCTTGTTGATTGAAGCGAATCAACTCGGCGTAACTCATCTCGGCCCAGATCGAGAATCCGCAATCGAGCAGATGTTTGCGCAACATCGCCTCGGGCAACGCAAACCGATTCCGCCGATCGGCGTCCTTGCGTTCACCGAGATCGACTGTCACGACAATCGCGGTGTAACCCGCTTTCTCGGCTCGACGCACGAGCCGCTCGGCAACGCCACGATCGCGCGGCGGATAGAGTTGCAGCCACTTGGGGCCCGTGCTGGCGGCGGCGATCTCTTCGACGCTGTTCGACGAACTGCTGCTTACGCCTTGAATAGTGCCCAAGGCCGCGGCCGCGCGGGCAGTCGCTTTGGCCCCCTCGGGATGATACAGCCGTTGAGCCGCGACGGGCGCAATCAGAATCGGCATCGTCACGCGTTGTTTCAACACCGTCGTGCTGGTGTCGACCGCCGCGACCCCGGCGAGAATCGGTGGCAGGATTTGCAACCGTCGAAACGCCGCGACGTTCTCTCGCAACGTGACTTGATCGGTGCTGCCCGTGGTGATGTAGTCGTACGCCATCGGCGAAAGTTTTGCTTTTGCGAGCGCCTGAAAGTCGTCGACACTCGCCGGCTCGAAACTCTCGGCCAACCCCTTTTCAGGTTCCGCCGCACGCAGAAGTTGCGCGGTATGCCATCGCGACGTCGCCGCGTAGACAGCGAGCCAGTGAGCGAAACGACGTCGGTTCATGGGTAAGACTCGAAGGGGAGGATTTCAACACGGAGAGCACAGAGAACACGGAGACAAAGGCAGGAGCGGGGGAGAGAGTATCAACAAACAACACGGGTTCAGAAGGCAGAGTGTTTTAATGAGTCAGTAGACATGAAGCCACACCTAATTCATCCTCCTCTCCTGCCTTCTTCTCCGTGTTCTCTGTGCCCTCCGTGTTTCAATTTCTTTCTTCCACTCTAGTCCAGCCGCTTTGCACGCTCAACTTACGTTCGCCGGGCAAGTCAGTTGCAATTCACGGCCGTCGATGAAGACTCGCTGGGTGTGAAGATCGCGATCGAGAATCACGATGTCGGCCCGTTTGCCGCGTTCGAGACTCCCCAGGTCGCGATCGTGACCGGCGATGCGAGCCGGTGTCAGCGAAGCCATGCGAATCGCTTCGTGAATAGGTCGACCGGTGAGCGTGACAAACGTCCGCACCATTTCATCCATGCCGGCAACACTCGAGGCCAGCGCACTCAAGTCGGGCAACATGCCGACGCCGTCGTGTTTGCGCAGCGGTTCGCCCCCATCTCGCGGGCCGATCATGTAGTGGCCGTCGGGCATGTCGAGCGCACGATTGCAGTCGGTG
>JAEUIL010000113.1 GCA_016794255.1 Planctomycetaceae bacterium
GGCAGTGACACGGCCAACCTATTCGATGGAGCTGGTAACGATGTGTTAAACGCCATGGCGAGCAAGCGCGTCAGACTTACTTACGGCGGCTACCCGTTGTTTGCTGGCGAAGTACTGAACACCTACGGCTTCGAGGCGGTCCTCGCTCGTTCCACTGCCGGTGGCAGCGACACCAAGACCGTAGCGGCGCTCGACTACGCGTTCAGCACCACCGGACCGTGGGCCTAGTGGCGAGTGAGCGACCGAATCCGATTCCGTTCACGAAGCAGAGCGGGATCGATTAGCTGGCCACGAACGCCAGGTAGTAGAAGATCCAGCCGGTGACGGCGGTCATAAACATCTCGATCGCGGCAATTTTGCCCCAGCGGCGATGAGTCGCGCTGTATTCGTTCGGCCGCGGCGGCGAGGCGAACTTACGCAACGCCATGGCGATGACATAAATCCAGATGAACGTCGTCGGGATGGCAAAGAACAAGTGGACGTACAAACTCGGTTTCACGAGGCTGCCATAGTGCGGTGAGGGTTGGGCTCGCACGGTCCAGTCGGTGACGAACCGCATGTCGAGTTCAAAGAGCAGCACCGCGACCAGCAGCACGACTCCCAGCAGTAACTGCACTGTCTTGTGAAGTTGATACTGCCCCCGCTTGGCCAGGTTGATGCTCCACGCCATCACGGGGACCACGGCAAACATCGCCAAAAAAACGATGTCGAGCATGATCGACGCACGGGTGCCCAAGAAGCCGTTAATGCCGGGGAACGTCGTTTCCATCGCAGGCTGCCTGTCGGGGTTCAATGACCTTCGGGGTTCACATGGTCCATCGGCAATGGCCGCTCGCGGAATTACGATCGCGGGGCGATTGCCGGGCGTAACGATCATACCAATCGGGCCCGAGTTGGAATGCCCCCGGCGGAGTGTGCGGTGCATCCATCAGCCTCAATGGACCGCTTACATTTGAGCGATGAGTTGCAGGCAAATCTCCTGCACTCGGGCTGGATTCACGTTCTTGTTCTTCTTCTTGGCCATGCCGACGAACGACCCGGCGGCTTTGGCGTTGCCCCCTTTCACGTCCGCCACGATCTTCGGGTTCGCAGCCACGATCTCTTGGCACAGCGCGACCAGTTCGCTCTCGTCGACCTGCTCAAAGCCCAGGGCCTGCATGGCGGCGTCGGCCGATAGCCCTTGATCGAGCATCGCCGCAAACACTTGTCGTCCGCGTGCATTGTCGAGCTCGCCCCCCTTAATCTTCTTGAGTAGGGCGACGAGAGCCGTGGCCGGCACGCCGAATTGTTCGATGGTCAGCGAACGATCGTTGAGCGTGCGTAGCACATCTTGTTGGAACCAGTTGCTGGCCAACTTGCCATCAGCCACCCCATCAGCCACGGCCAGATAGTAATCGGCCGCCGCTCGCCCTTGATTGACGATCACATCGCTGTCATAGGGCGTGATGCCGTAGCTGGTTTCGAGCCGCGTTCGCAGCGCCGCGGGCAACTCACCCAAGCCAGACTGCACCTCGGCCACGCGCTCGCTCGAAACGGTCACGGGCACCAAGTCGGGGTCGGGGAAGTAGCGATAGTCGCTCGATTCTTCTTTGTGACGCTGACCGCGGGTGATGTTCGCTTGGTCGTCCCAACCGCGCGTCTGCTTGGGGACATCGCCCAGCTTTTGCTTCGACTCTTGCCACACGTCCCACAGCCGTTCGGCTTCGTAGGTCAGGGCGCGTTCCACGGAACGGAAGCTGTTCATGTTCTTCACTTCGACGATCGGTGTAGCGATCTTGCCGGCGTCGGTATGCACATGCAGGTTGATGTTGCCATCGACCCGCAGACTTCCTTCCTGCATGTTGCAATCGGAGACGCCCAGGTACGTGAGCAACAGCTTCAACTCGGTGAGAAACGCCTTGGCCTCGGCCGGGGAACGCATGTCAGGCTGCGTGACGATCTCGAGCAGCGGCGTGCCCGTGCGGTTGAGATCGATCCGGCTGTCGGCCGATCCCGCCACCTCGTCGTGCATGCTCTTGCCAGCATCTTCTTCGAGATGCACGCGTTGAATCCGCAACCGTTTGGGCTCGATTTTCCCCTTGGGATCGCTGATTTCGAGCCAACCGTCATGGCTAAACGGCAGATCGAACTGACTAATCTGATAGCCTTTGGGAAGGTCGGGATAGTAGTACTGTTTGCGATCCCATTTCGTGAACGGCGCGATCTGGCAGTTGAGCGCGAGTGCCGTGCGCACGGCGAGGTCGAACGCCTTGCGGTTCATGACCGGCAGCGTCCCGGGCATGCCGGTGCAGACGGGACACGTTTGAGTATTCGGTTCGGCCCCGAACTGCGTGCTACAACCGCAAAAGAGCTTCGTGGCGGTTTGCAGTTGGACGTGAACTTCGAGACCGATAATGATGTCGTAGTTGGACATGGTTGGAGATGGAGAGCGAAGAGAACACGGATGAACACAGATGAAGGGGATGAACGGGATTGAAGTTAGAGTTAGGGATGACTAACCATGAAAATCATTTCTTGAGTTGATCGTGTTAAGGATGCGTCGCACGCCGATCTTCGCGATCCCGAAGTTGAGCAATAGGCCTACGCTCATGCCGGTGGCTCGCAAGTAATTGAGGCATTGGGCGACATGAGCATCATCGATTGCCTGAGCATTCTTGAGTTCCACGATCACAATTCCTTCCACAACCAAATCAGCGACATAACAACCCACTTCAATCCCATCGTAGTACACGCCGATCGGTCGCTGACACTCAACTCTCAAACCTCGCTTCCGCAACTCATGCCCAAGTGCATTTTCATAAACCTTCTCTAAGAATCCGACACCCAGCGTATTCGCCACCTGATACGCGGCACCGATAATCTTCTCCGTAAGCTCCTTGTTGCGATCGTCAATCACTGCCCACCTCGCAGCATTATCTTTCTGCTTTATCCCCGTTCATCCCCTTCATGTGTGTTCATCCGTGTTCCCTTACTTCCCCATTGTCGGGCGCTTCGTGTGCCAGTCGGTTGCGGTTTGGTACATCGCGGCGGCGCGGAGCAAGCGTTCCTCGTCGAACGGCTTGGCTTGCAGTTGCAGACCGATCGGCAAGCCGCGGCTGAAACCACAGGGAATGCTGATGCCCGCGATGCCGGCGAGATTGGCACTCACCGTGTAAATGTCCATCAGGTACATCGCCAGCGGATCGTCGACCTTGTCGCCTAACTTGAACGCCGGCGACGTGCTGACCGGGCCGATGACGAAATCGACTTCTTGAAACGCGCGATCAAAATCGTCGCGGATCAATCGCCGCACTTTGAGCGCTTTGAGGTAATAGGCGTCGTAGTAGCCGGCACTTAGGGCGTAAGTGCCGAGCATGATGCGGCGTTTGACTTCCGGCCCAAATCCCTCGGCCCGACTGCGACGATACAACTCGACCAGCGGCGACTCGAGCTTGTCGGCCTCGGCGTGTTTGCCGGCCGCAACGAGTTGTTTCCGCTTGGCGTTCAACTCGGCGTGCATCGCCGCCTCGTCGGTGCGATGACCGTAGTGGACGCCGTCATAGCGAGCCAGGTTGCTCGACGCCTCGCACGGAGCCACGAGGTAATAGACCGCCACGCCGTACTTGCTGTGTGGCAGCGAGATCTCTTTCACCGTCGCGCCCAACGACTCGTACACCTTCACCGCCTCGCGCACGGCTTGCTCGACGTCGGGCTCCAAACCCGCGGCGAAATGCTCGCGCACCAAGCCGAGTGACAGCCCGGCGAGCGGTTGCCGCACCGATTGCGAATAGGCCGGGACCGGTGCGTCGACCGAAGTCGCGTCGCGCGGATCGTGTCCCGCGATCACTTCGAGCAATAGCGCCGCATCATCGGCGGTCCAAGCGAGCGGCCCGGCTTGATCGAGACTGCTCGCAAACGCCACAAGCCCGAACCGGCTCACACGTCCGTAGGTCGGCTTAAGTCCGGTCACGCCGCACATCGCCGCGGGTTGACGAATCGAGCCGCCCGTGTCGGTGCCGATTGAGAGCGGCGTCATCGATGCCGCCACGCAAGCCGCCGCTCCACCGCTGCTGCCGCCCGGCGTGCGGGTCAAATCCCACGGATTGTGCGTCTTCTGAAAGGCCGAGTTCTCCGTCGAGCCCCCCATGGCGAACTCGTCCATGTTCGTGCGACCGATCAGCACCGCATCGGCCGCTTTGAGCTTGGCGACGACGGTCGAGTCGTAGGGCGAGCGAAAGTTGGCGAGGATCTTCGAGGCGCACGTCGTCAACTCGCCGGTGCTCGTGAGCAAATCCTTGACCGCCACGGGCAGACCCGCCAGCTTACCCAGCGGCTGGCCTTTTGCGCGGCGCTCGTCGATCGCCCGGGCCTGTTGCAATGCGGCGTCACGATCAAACCGCAGAAACGCGCCGACCCGCGGGTCGTGACGCTCGATTTGATCGAGGTAGGCCGAGGTGATCTCGACCGACGACAGTCGGCTGGCCTGCAACTCTTGGAGCAGTTGGGTAGCCGTGGAATGAATCATGGACATAGCGACTCACGCGACAAGCAAGAAACGGTCAGGCGTGCAGGAAAAGCACCACCGTTTTAACCGTTGAGTCGACGGCAGGCCAGGGACGATTCCGGCCCAGGCAGCCCAATAGATCGCGGCCCGCGGCGGCTAATCGCCCAGAACGGCGGGCACCAGATAGAACTCGTCGCTGGCGTGCGGAGCGTTGGCCAGCATCGTCTCGCGCGGCAGGCTCGGCTGCAACACATCGTCGCGAAACACGTTCTTGACGTCGACCGGGTGCGAGAGCGGCTCGACCGACTTAGTGTCGAGCTCATTGAGTTGTTCGACGTAGCCCACGATCTGCCCGAGTTGCGACGTCATGGTATCCAACTCGGCCTCGGTCAATTGCAACCGAGCGAGCAGCGAGACCTTGTTGACGTCTTGTCGCGAGAGCATGTCCTGCCATCCTACGCCGCGAGGGAATGACGACGTTGAAGCCGGGAACTTACGCCTTGGCTGCCACTTTGGCTTTGGCCGGCTTCTTGCCGCCAGTGCCGACCGGCAAGCGGAACGGAGCCTGCTTCACAGCCTTGACCACGGCCCCGCTACGGATGCACTGCGTGCAGGCGAGCACGGTTTTGTTCGTGCCATTCTGCGTGATCTTGATCCGCTGCAGATTGGGCTTGAAGGTGCGGCGAGTCGCGCCCGTGATCTTGGTACCGACGCCACCCAGGTATTTGGCTTTACCACGGGTCGTAACTTGGTTACCGACCTGGGGACCCTTACAGCAAATCTCACAAACGCGAGCCATGATTCGCTCCGCAACTTCGGACAGCACTGAAATTTAACGAAACGACCAGTATACCGCGACAGAGCTAGGTTTCAACCGCAGAAATGACGCGGATTCAGGCGAGATTTTCGTGTTGGGGACGTGTGCTGGCAAGTTTGGCCGGCCCCCGACGGGTTCCGGAGCGAGTCGGGCCGGTTATCATAAGCCCCTTCGCATTCGTGTCTGGAGTCGCTCGATGGATCCGCTCGTCATTCTGTTCGTGGGCATGCTGGTCGTCGTGGGCGGAGTGCTGGCGTTTCGGCTGCACGCGTTTGTCGCCCTCATTGGCGGGGCCTTGGTCGTGGCGGCCCTCACGCCAACGGCGGCGCTCGAGCACTATGCGGAGAATCAGGTCGCCAAAGGCGAAATGCACGCCAAGGCGGCGGAGAAGTTCGTCAAGTCGTCGATCGGCGACCGGGTAGCGATCGGCTTCGGCCGCACCTGCGCCGATATCGGTATCCTCGTGGCCCTGGCGTCGATCGTCGGCAAGTGCCTGCTCGACAGCGGCGGGGCTGACCGTATCGTCCGTTCCTCCATGCGCTGGTTGGGCGAAGCTCAAGCGCCGCTCGCGTTTCTGATCAGCGGCTTTATTCTCGGCATTCCGGTATTCTTCGACACGGTCTTCTATCTCATGATTCCGCTGGGCAAGGCACTCTACGCTCGCACCGGGAAGAACTATCTGCTGTACGTGCTGTCGATGGTGGCG
>JAEUIL010000126.1 GCA_016794255.1 Planctomycetaceae bacterium
GGCTTTGAAACAGTGGATCAAACTCGGCGCTCCGTGGCCCGCCGCTAAACCGGGCGACAATAGCGGCGGCAGTTCGATTCGTAGCGATGGTAAAGTGACCGCCGCCGATCGGCAGTTCTGGTCGTTCCAACCGGTCCGCGAAGTTGCTCCTCCGGCCGTTCGACGCAGCGACTGGCCCCTGCGTCCGCTCGATCATTTTGTGTTGGCCAAGCTCGAAGAAGCCAAGCTTGAGCCGGTCGAGGCTGCCGATCCTCGCACGTTCATTCGTCGGGCAGCGTTCGACTTGCTCGGATTGCCGCCGTCTGCCGACGAGGTCGACGCATTCGTGCAAGCCGTGTCGCAAGCGACGACCGCTACGGCGAAAGAGGCGGCGTATGCGGCGCTGATCGACCGGTTGCTGGCCTCACCGCATTACGGCGAGCGTTGGGCCCGGCATTGGCTCGACGTGGCGCGGTATGGTGAAGACCAAGCGCACACGTTCGCCGCCCGCCTGTACAAGAGCGGTTACCGATATCGCGATTGGCTCATCGAAGCGTTCAATCAGGACATACCGTTCGATCGGTTCGTCATGGAGCAGATCGCTGGCGATTTGATCGACGATGCCGCGACGCCGCTCGCCGTTCGTCAGCAGCGATTGCCGGCACTCGGCTTCTTCGCGTTGGGGCCCGTTTATTATGCGGATGCGGGCTGTGCTCAGAAGGCCAAGACCGACGAGTACGATGATCGCATCGACACCCTGTGCCGCGGGTTTCTCGGCCTGACGGTCTCATGCGCTCGCTGTCACGATCATAAGTTCGATCCGATTCCTACGCAGGATTACTATGCCCTGGCGGGAGTGTTTGCCAGCACGAATTACGTCGAAGCTCCGCTCGCCCCGGCCGATGTCGTCAAGCGTTACGACGATGCCCAAGCCCAGATCAAAACGGCCGAGCAACGCGTGAAGGACGTGCAAGCGCGCGAGACCGAACGGCTCGGCGAGTCATTCGCACAGCAGACGGCCGAGTATTTGGTTGCCGTGTGGAGCTTCGATCAACAGCGACGCACCAAGAAACAGCTCAACATTGCCGCGATTGCCAAAGAGACCAAGCTCAACGAAGTTGTACTGGCCCGGTGGCAGCAGCATCTCGACGAGGACAAGACGGTCAAGCACGAACTGTTCGCTCCGTGGCGCGACTGCCTCGCGAAACAAGATCAGAAGCTCGATCTATCCGACAACTCCGCGGCAGTCACGGAAGTTCAGCAAGTCGCTACGACGTTGCAAGCCACGATTGTCGAAGCCCTGGCCAAGCGTCGTGCGAGCGAAGATCAACACGCGAAAGTGCTCGCCGAACTCAAACCCGGTGCGAAAGCTCCGGCGAAACCTGCGCTCGACAAGCCGGTTGAAAAGGTCGTTAAGTACGTCTTCGAGGGGAACAAACGCCCGCTCGCCATTCCGCAGAACCAAGCGGAGAAGCTGTATCCCGAGACGAGTCGCACGCTCGTCGCCACGGCTCAGCAACAACTCGAAGCCCTCAAGAAGGCCGCGGGCGAGAAATACCCGATCGCCCATAGCATCACCGAAGGGACCGTAGCCAACCTCAAGCTGCACCACCGCGGCAATCACAAGGACTTGGGCGACGAGGTGCCGCGGCATTTTCTCTCGATTCTGTCGCCCGCGGATCCCCAGCCGTTCTCGCAAGGGAGCGGCCGCTTGGAACTCGCCCGGGCTATTGCAAGCCGCGACAATCCGTTGACGGCCCGAGTGTTCGTGAACCGCGTGTGGCAGCATCATTTCGGTCGCGGCATCGTTGGCACTCCTAGCAATTTCGGATTACTCGGCGAACGCCCGACGCATCCCGAGTTGCTCGATCATTTGGCATCACGGCTGATGCAACTCGGGTGGTCGATGAAACAATTGCACCGCGAGATCATGTTGTCGGCCACGTATCGCCTCGCCGCGACACATCACGCCGCCAATGCGAGCACGGATCCGGACAATCGGTGGTTGTGGCGGATGAACCGGCGTCGGCTGGATGTCGAATCGTGGCGCGACGCGGTCCTTACGGCCAGTGGCAAGCTCGACCTGAAACTGGGCGGTCCGTCGTTCGACGTGGGCGATGCGAACGCTGGCCGACGCACGCTCTACGCCTCGGTCAGTCGCCATGACTTGAATCCGATGCTGCGTTTGTTCGACTTCCCCGACCCCAATTTGACCAGCGAGCGGCGCGTGATTACGACCGTGCCAATGCAGCAGTTGTTCGTGCTCAACAGCGAATTCATGGTGCGGCAGTCGAAAGGCCTCGCCGCTCGCGTGCAGAGCGAAAAGCTGCCGGACGATGCGGCGCGTGTGAAGCGTGTGTATCGCTTGCTGTTTGCCCGACAACCGAGTGCGGCGGAACTGCAAGTCGCGACCGAATTTTTGGCGACCGCAACCACGACCGCCTCCACGGGCAGCAAACTCACGCCGTGGGAACAGTATTGCCAAGCATTGCTCGGCACCAATGAATTTGCGTTCGTGGACTAGTCCGCCACGAGTCGATACTACTCAACGAGCCATTGACCTCACCAGGAACTCCATAATGTTTGGCCCCCAAGACGTTAGCAGTTCGCCAGCCGCTCAGCGTGGTATCATGGCACCCGTTTCGCGCCGCGGCTGGTTGTCGCAAATGGGCACCGGTTTCGGCATGCTGGGATTGGCGCAGGTCATGGCCGATGCGGGACTTCTGAGCGACAGCCAGTCGCTAGCCGCCACGGGAGCAGCGCCCAATCCACTCGCGCCGCGGTCGACGCATTTCAAGCCGCGTGCCAAGCGCGTGATCTTTCTGTTCATGAACGGCGGCCCGTCGCATGTCGACACGTTCGACCCCAAGTCGTCGCTCGAGAAATATGCTGGTCAGCAGCCCGAGGAACTGACGAAGGATTATCAGCGCACCGTGGGCAAGCTGTTTCCCTCGCCGTACAAGTTCAAGAAGTATGGCCGCAACGGTGTCGACGTCAGCGAACTGTACCCGCACACCGCCGGGGTTATCGACGACATCTGCGTAATCAAGTCGATGTACACCGACATTCCGAATCATGAGCCGGGCTTGCTCATGATGAACTCGGGCCATACGCAACCGACGCGGCCCTGTCTCGGCTCGTGGCTCACCTATGGCTTGGGTAGCGAGAATCAAAACCTGCCGGGCTTCGTCGTCCTGTGCCCCGGTAAGCCGGTCGTGGGACCGCAGTTGTGGAGCAACAGTTTCTTGCCCGGTATCTATCAGGGCTGCCACATCAACAACAGCAAGATGGACCCGCAGTCGGTCATTCAACACGTTCACAATACGTACCTGCCGCCGGTCGAGCAACGCAAGCAACTCGATCTGATGCAGCAACTCAATCGAGCGCATCTCGCGGATCGTGGCCAAGATGCTCAACTCGAAGCTCGCATCGAATCGCTGGAAATGGCGTATCGGCTGCAATTCGCCGCGCAGGATGTGTTCGACCTCAAGCAAGAGTCGGCTCAGACTCGCGAGTTGTACGGCAGCGGTCAGTTCGCCGACGCATGTCTCGTGGCGCGACGCTTGGTCGAACGCGGCGTCCGGATGGTGCAGCTGTACTATGGCGCGGGCCAACCCTGGGACGATCACGGCGACATTACCAATCACGCCAAGCATGCGCAGCAGAGCGATCAGCCGATCGCAGCGCTAATCAAGGACCTCAAGCAACGCGGCATGCTCGACGACACGTTGATTGTCTGGACCGGCGAGTTCGGCCGGACGCCGTGGTCGCAAGGTGCCAATGGACGCGATCACCACAGCCGCGGATTCTCGGCGTGGCTCGCGGGCGGCGGCGTGAAAGGTGGTCTTGCTTACGGCGCGACCGACGAGTTCGGCAATCACGCGGTCGAGAACAAGGTCCATGTGCATGACCTGCACGCGACGATCTTGCATCTGCTCGGACTCGACCACGAACGGCTCACGTATCGCTACAGCGGTCGTGACTTCCGCTTGACCGATGTGCATGGCAAAGTGGTGACCGACATC
>JAEUIL010000132.1 GCA_016794255.1 Planctomycetaceae bacterium
GCCGATCGTCGACGCCTTGCACGCCTGCGAACAATACAAGCACGAGCCGTGTTACCTGTTCGATCATCAGATCGTGCTCGATCTGCAAGGCAATGCGCTCCTGTGCTGCGGTATCTACGATTACGAGAAGAACACGCTGGGCAATTTCCTCGAAATGTCGTTCGACGATTTGATGGCCGCCAAGAAACAAGCGTCGACCTGCAAGAGTTGCGTCCGGCACGGCGTGCATCGTTTCTTGCAGCATTTCGGCCATCCGCAGTTGGGCCCCCTGTGTGAAAGCTTGGTCCAGCGGAATTTGCAGCAATCCAGTCTTGCCGCTCCCGCGGCCTCGTAAAGCGCGTCTCTCGTGGGTGGCAGAATCTTCACCGTCTTTTCCGGAGCGTCATTGTGTCGGACTGGCCTTTAGCCTCGATTTGTATTCCGCTCTATAACAAAGGCGCGCACATCGCGCAAACGCTGGAGTCGGTGCTGGCGCAAACGTATCCCAATCTCGAAGTCGTCGTCAGCGACAACGGTAGCAACGACGGCTCGACCGAAGTGGCTCGCGACTTTGCGGCTCGTGATCCGCGGGTGAAATACTATCGCCTGCATCACACGGTCTCGATGAACGAGAGCTTTCGCTATTGTTATCAACTGGCGCAGGGGACGTACGTCAATCTGCACAGCGCCGATGACACGTCGTTGGCCCCCGATTTTCTGCAGGCGATGGTCGAGCCAATGCTCACCCGTCCCGAGATCGGTTTCACGGTTTGCGAGGTCAATCCCGTGATTGGCCACACCGTGCCGGGTATGTCGGGCGACGGGTTGATCAATTGTTTCCGTGGCATTGCCGCGCGGTGCCGTGAGTTGTGCAACATGCCCGATCGCGATCAGCGTGCGCGGTTGCTGTTGGCCTGCGCGTCGCTCGAGAATCAGTTGGGCAGCTTCTTTGCCGTCGTCGCTCGCAAAGCCTGCTTGCCCTACAAACACTGGAAGAAGGCGGCGTACAGTTGGGCCGAAGCGTATCCCGACTGGGATTTCATGATCCGCATGTTTCTCGAGCAACGCGGGTTCTTTGTCGAGAATGTCAAGTTCACGTTTCACTACGACGCGGGCAGTCCGTTCTGGCGCACCTATGTCGATCATCGGGTCGAACTCTACGACAAGATGTGGCGACTGATGATGCCGATCACGATTATTGCCGACCCCGACATGGCCGAATTGCGGCAGCACGCGCGTCCGGAAGATTTGCGAACGCTGGCCCAACAGATTCAGAATCGTCTCGCGCAAGTGATGGACGTCGCCGATCGCGTTTCGACGTTCGATCGTCCAACACTTACCGTGCGGATGTTCCCGAGATTGCAGCAGTTGGGCGAGGCGTTTCGTGCCAACCCGAACGATCTCGGCGCACTGACGCCGCTGCGGCAGTTGCGGAACGAATTGGTTCGCCATTGGCTATCGTTCGCCGCTGATGAGACCGCGACGGGACTCATTGCCAACGAACTGGCAGGCTCGACCGGACAAGCCCACCGGTCGTTCCACACGGCCGGCGTGACCCGTATTCCGCTCGATGAATTTGAACAAGGCCTGCTCAACCAAGCCGTGCAACGCTTGCAGGGCGGTGCAAACCCCGGGGCGATTCTCGCGGTTTCGTTGCTCACCAGTCTGCAGACCGTGGGCGTGCAAGTGGAATCACTGCCGGCGTGGTTGCAGCCGTTCGTGAAATAAGTGAACTTCGTGCCCGACCTTGCCGTCACCGGACGCTAGCGAGTTGGATTCACTTGCCTGATGGACGCGTCTTGAATTCGGTGACGCTCACCAATGTCGGCGCGGCGGTGCTGGTGGCGATGACGGCGACGGCTTGATCGAATTCGGCCAACTTGTCGGCAGGGAACTTTTTGACCTCGGCCAGATAGCGGCGAATCTCGTCGAGTTGCGGCAACAACGGTTTCGCGTTAGCTCCATAGCGTTGCAAATACGCGAGGCAGCGGCCCGTACGATTCCGCTCGCCCCAGCGATCAGGCTCGATGAGCGCCACGCCCAAAGCCATGCCCTCACGAATTTGCAGCCGCGACAACAGATCGAGCCCTGCCAGCCGAATGCCATCGGCAAACATCTCACCA
>JAEUIL010000320.1 GCA_016794255.1 Planctomycetaceae bacterium
TAGTCCTTGTTGATCACTTCGAGCGCGATCGGACTGCCGAGCGATTTTCCCTGCCAGATGCCGCTGAGCACGTCGACCGTGTCGGTCTCGATCCGCTGCCGACCACCGCGGCCGTAGCCCCCCTGTCGCCGCCGCAGCTCGACGTCGATTTCATCGGTCTTGATTTCGACCCCGGCCGGAAAGCCGTCGACCAAAGCGATCAGCGCTTTGCCATGAGATTCGCCGGCAGTCCAGTAACGCAACATGATAGCTCAAAACAAGTTAGGTTCAGCTCGCGGAGTTTCGCTTACCGTCAATTGTAATCCGCACGGTCCTAGGGTGATAGATCGAGTCCGGCGAGCCGGGACGGGGTTGCTAGCAGCCAGGGGCGTGGCGATCCGACCCACTTCGCGGGCAAAATGTGGGTAAAACTCGCACTAAATCTGACATTTCCCTCGGACCCGGGCGTTAGCCATGGTGACGTTTCTCGGGGGGCACTAGACTAATGCCGACTCGCTGTCTGGTAATACCGGTCCGCGGATTCGATTGACGACCCTCGGTGGCTGTCCGTTTTGGCACCAAGTTGAGTCGCCGTCGACCTTTTGCTCCGTTTCGATGGTCTTTCGCGATTGGCTTTTCCATGCCCGATGAATTCGGCGACTTCCGTTACTCCGATGTCCCCGAGCCGCACCGCAGCCGGACCAAGGCGATCTTGCGCGACCATCCCGAGGTCCGGCAATTGTTCGGTCCAAACATTTGGTCATTTGCGGTCATCGCCGGCGTGGTCGCGTTTCAATACACGGTCGCGTATCTGCTGCGCGAACAGCCGTGGTGGCTGATCGTGGCCGTGGCCTGGGGCGTGGGGGCATATTGCAACCACGCGATGTACGTGATGATTCACGACGCGGCCCACAGCCTGATCTTCCGTCGTCGCGCTGCCAACGAGCTCGCGGCGATCTTGGCCGATTGCACGAACGTGATTCCCGCGGCGATGTCGTTTCGTTCGTATCATCTGAAGCACCACGCCCATCAAGGGGTTTACACCCTCGACGCCGATCTGCCCAATCGTTGGGAAGCGCGGCTGATCGGCAACTCGACGGTGGGCAAGGCGATTTGGTTCTTGCTGTTTCCGTTCTTCGAGATGTTCCGTCCCACGCGTCTGGAAGGGATCAAGTTTCTGACCGGCTGGACGCTGATGAACTGGCTCATCGTGTTCTCGGCCGACGCGCTGTTGGTGTGGCTGGCCGGACCGATGGCCCTGTTGTATCTCGGGCTGTCGTTTCTGTTTTCGATCGGTTTTCATCCGCTCGGTGCGCGCTGGATTCAAGAGCACTATCTCGTCTCGCCCGATCAAGAAACTTACAGCTACTACGGCCCGCTCAATCTGCTGGCGTTCAACGTCGGTTATCACAACGAACATCACGACTTTGCGTCGATTCCGTGGAACCGGTTGCCCGCGCTGAAGCAAATGGCGCCGGAATATTACGACACCTTGATCAGCCATCGTTCGTGGACCAAGCTGTGGCTACAGTTCATGTTCGATCGGCGGCTGTCGCACTTCTCGCGTTTGGTGCGATCGAACGAGGTCGACGCCCGCAAAGGCGATCGCTCGGTACACGCCTCGACGACCCAAGACAGCCACTCCGACCATGCGAGTACACCCTTGGACGCAGAGCATCACCCGCTGGTCGAACCGGCAGCGCACGATTGAGTTGGCAGATTGGGTGTGCGATTTTGTCCAGCCCGACGAACGGATTTTGAACGTCGGCGCCGGGCCCTGCTTGATCGACGAATGTCTGCTAGCTCGTCGTTATTCG
>JAEUIL010000349.1 GCA_016794255.1 Planctomycetaceae bacterium
CGATCACTCGGCCGACACGCTGGCGTGGCTCACCGAACTGGGCCTGCATTTTCATGGCCCGAGTCCCGAGCCGCCAAACCGAGTGCCTCGGATGCACAACGTCGTGCCGGGAGCGAAGGCATACATCGCAAACCTGCAAGCGCACTTGATCAAACTCGGTGGCCAGATCCTCTGTAGCGCTGGAGTCGAAGAACTCGTGCGACGAGGCGATCGGGTCACGGGCGTCGTCGTGAACCAAGGCGGAAAGCGACGCGAACTGGTCGCGCGGCGTGGTGTGGTTCTCGCCGCAGGTGACTATGCTAATTCGCCCGAATTGATCGCGCGATTCAAAGGTGATTGGTTCACCGAGGTTGAGGGGATCAATCCATTCGCGACGGGCGATGGCCATCGGCTTGCCGAGCTGGCGGGAGCGCAACTGCTGAACATGGACGTGACCTATGGGCCCGAGATTCGCTTCGTGCCTCCCCGTCGACGCACGTTTCAACAATTGCTGCCGGCGAGCGGTCCACTGGCTAGGCTGCTCGGCGCGTTGCTTCCACTCGTGCCGTCGTTCTTAATCTACGCCTTGATCCGGCGTTTGCCGGTCACGTGGCAGCATCCCGAGAACGCGTTGTTCGACGACGGTGCGCTACTCGTCAATTAACGGAGCCAACGGTTCTGCGACGAACGTGTGTGGCCAGATCGCGAAATCGCGATTGCCCAACAGCCCGATAAGACTTGCTACATCATGCTAGATCAGCGTTTGATCGAGAGTTACAGCCAGTGGCCGCATTTTATCTCGACTGCGCCGAAGATCGCTTATGCTTATGTGAAGGACTATTTGCGACGCCGGCCCGACGTAGCGACACGCGCGACGACGGTCGAGCAGTTGGCGATGCGGCGTTCGCTTGATCCTACGACGCTGCGCCAAACCATTGACGCGGTCAACGCGTCGCGGTCGCAACGGCAAGAGCCCCCGCTCGCCGGTAACGACTGGGTACTGCTCGGTCCCGCCAAGGCTTACTTCACCACGACCGAAGGAGGCGTGGCGATCAACGAGCAGTTCCAAGTCCTCGATTCATCCGGAGCGCCGATCGTCGGGCTCTATGCCGTTGGACAAGTGGGACTCGGCGGGCAGATTCTCTGGGGCCACGGGTTGCACATCGCCTGGGCGATCACCAGCGGTCGTCTCTGCGGTCGCGCATTGGCAGTTCGAGCGTTAACCGTGTCCTAATCAGCTCGTTGCAGCATCAACAAGCTCGAGATCGCGGTCAGTCGTCGCGACCGTTACGGTGCGCTCGGCAGTTCCCGCACGCCGAACCGGGCCGGGGCGATGACTAAGTCGCCGCTGGGCGGTGAAGGCGGCAAGAACCCGACCGATCGTGGCAAGTTGGGCGTGCAGTGTTCGACGCTCGTCGATGGTCGTGGTGTACCGCTGGCGGTGGCCGTCGCCGGTGCCAATGTGCCTGACCAGAAACTGGTGGCCGAGACCTTGGCTGCAATTCCGATCGAACGTCCCCTGCCTACGGCTGAAACACCGCAACATCTCTGTCTCGACAAGGGCTACACGGGCAAGCCAGTCGATCGTCACGTTCGCCAGCGAGGCTATACGCCTCACGTCCCGCCCAAGGCCCATCAGCCTGCCAAGCCCAAGCATCGTCGTGGCAAGGCACGCCGCTGGAGAGTCGAACGCACGCACTCGTGGCTCAACCGAGCACGACGCCTGTTGACTCGCTGGGAAAAGTACGTCAAGAACTACATCGGCTTCTTACACCTTCGATGCGCTATTGTCGCACTACGTGCAGCAAAGGTTCTCGGACAGGCTCTTAAGCAAACGAAACTTCCTCCTACCAGTTGCGGCCGATGAAGCCCAGTAAACGTTGCATTTGCCGATGTAACACGTGCCACTCGTCGCCGGTCAACACCCGTGTGCAAATGGCCTCGGGTTCACGTCGCGCCTCGTACATTATTTGCAACACGCGCCAAGCCACGATCGTCAACGTCGCCGACAGTCGCTCGCGGCGCTCATTGGTGCCTAGTTGATGCCGCTTCGCACAGTAGCCGCTCTTGAGCTCAAAATGCAAACGCTCGATAAACCAGCGAAGCGAATTGGACTCTCGTGTCACATGGATTAGGCCCCGGGGAGCACTCTCCAACGAGAGACTCCCGAACTCTGGTGAGTTCGGCTACGACGCAGCCCAACGTCCGCTCGCAGCCTGCGGATTCGACGACGCCTCGCTCATGCTTTAGAATGCCGGGCGATTCGCGTTTGGCCCTTCGCTGAAAAGAGACCACTCATGCATTCCGTTTGGCTACCTACGTTGCTGGGCTTCACCATTCTCACCTCGATTTTGAATCTCACGATGGCCGATCAACCCCCGATCGCTCCGGTCAAGAACGTTACCGATACATACCACGGCGTGACGATCACGGACCCGTATCGTTACATGGAAGACTTCAAAGCGGCCGACGTGCAAGCGTGGGTCAAAGGCCAAGCCGACTTTGCCGAGCGGAAACTCCATGCGATTCCGGGACGGGAAGCGATTCTCAAACGGATCGACGAACTCGACGCGGGCGCTCCGTATTCGCTCACCTCGCTGCGGCTGCATCCCAACGGCAACTTGTTCTACTTCAAACAACTGGCCACGGAGAACGTTGCGAAGTTGTATGTGCGTGAGTCGGCGACGGGCAACGAGCGACTGCTGATCGATCCGGACACGTTTCCCAAGCAAGACCCGAAAGACCACTTCACGCTGAGTTTCTTTCGCGTGTCGCCCGGTGGTTCGCAGGTGCTCTACGGCTTTGCGGCATCGGGCTCGGAACAGACCTCGTTGCGGATTTTTGATTTAGAACTCAATCGAGATTTGCCCGACACGATCGATCGGCTCGAATCGGAGTACGCGCTGCCGTTTTGGTTGCCGGATGGCAAGTCGATTGTGTACAGCCGCCGACGCCAATTGCCCGCCGACGCGCCGGCCACCGAAGGCTACAAGTTCACGCAAGCCTTGCATCACACGATCGGCAGCGACGTCGCGAGTGACACGCCGATCTTCGGCAGCACCGCGCCCGGGTCGCCGAAGTTTGCCGAAATGGACTTTCCGGCTGTGATCGTCTCGCCGGACTCGTCGTGGGTCGTGGGGCAGATCAAACATGGTGACGAAACCGACATCACGCTCTACGCGGCCGAACGGAGTGCGTTGGGATCGCCGAACATCACCTGGACCAAAATCTGCGGCCGGGATGATCTCGTCACCGACTTCGCGATCCACGGCGATGAGGTATTCTTACTCACTGCCAAGGACGCGCCACGTTTCAAGGTCGTGCGGACTTCGCTCGCCAAGCCGAACTTGGCCTCGGCCGCAGTCGTCATTCCGCCGGGACCGCATGTCGTGGATTCGATTGTCGCGGCCAAGGACGCACTCTACGCCGGCAGCTTGCAAGGCGTGCCGCACAAGTTGGTGCGCGTCGCGTATCAGGCCGGAGCCCAGCCCGAGACGATTGAGTTGCCCGCCGATGAGCCGTCGGGGTTCGTCGAGACGGCGCATCCACTGTTGCCCGGCGTGTTTGTTCGCACGCGGTCGTGGATTCGCGAAGGTCGCTTGTATCGCTTTGATCCTCAGACCAAGCAACTCACCGACACCGGGCTCTTGCCGCGCGGCAAGTTCGACACTCCCCCGGGCCTCACCGCCACGGAAGTGATGGTGAGCAGTCACGATGGCGTGCAGGTGCCGCTGTCGATCATTCGTCGGGAAGACTTAAAGCTCGACGGCTCGAATCCCACGTTGCTCTCGGGCTACGGTGCGTATGGCCATATCATGGCAATGACGTTTGATCCGACGAATCTGGCGTGGCTCGAGCGAGGCGGCATCATTGCCGTGGCGCATATCCGCGGCGGCGGTGCTTTCGGTAAAGAGTGGCATCATGCGGGCCGCAAGCTGACGAAGCCCAACACGTGGAAAGACTTCATTGCTTGTGCCGAGTACTTGGTCAAGCAAGGTTACACCTCGCCAAGCAAGCTCGCCGGGCGGGGCGGCAGTGCCGGTGGGATTCTCATCGGCCGTGCGATCACCGAGCGTCCCGACTTGTTCGCCGGCGCACAAATCGCCGTCGGCTGCACCGACATGCTGCGGTTCGAGACCACGATGAATGGCCCGCCGAATGTGCCCGAGTTCGGCACGATCGCCGATCCCGCGTTGTTCCAAGGCTTGCTCGAAATGAGCACGCTGCAACACATTAAGAATGGCA
>JAEUIL010000432.1 GCA_016794255.1 Planctomycetaceae bacterium
CGGATCGACCGCCGCGGTGCGTTGAATTTGCCCCCGAACTTTGTTGAGCAACTCATCGAGGCTCACGTCCGCAAGGGCCGACGCCACTTTCGGCACTTCCGCCGGTGCGGAGGTCGGCGGCACGACGGCTCCCCCAGGCAAACCGAATCCAGCGGGTTGAGTCAGTTGGGTCATAGCAGTCAACACAAAGCCAGCGGCGCAGCAAATTCAGAGGCTGCAAAACTCTAGTACCCATCTGGGGTGCGTCAACCATTGCGGAGTGGATGACCCTAGAAAGTCCTTGATTAACGACGGTAACGGTTGTGACGGCACTGCTGAATTTTCTCCGCACTCCGCGCACTGACTTCATTGGCAACGATTACACAAGATTTCACGGCAGGATGGATGCGTGTCAGGTCGGCCCAGGTTTCGTAAAATGGCACCAGACGGCACCTCATCGACTCATCGGGCTTTCAGTCTCGCGAGGCATCATGTCGAAAAACTTTCCTCCCGGCCCACGAGACGGCTGTTTCGGTCTTCGAACGATGGCCGGGCTCAAGGCCGACGTGCTCGGGACCTATACCCAATTGAAGGAACGCTACGGCGATGTCGTTTCGTTCCCCATCGCCGGACAACGGTTGTTTGTCTTCTTTCATCCCGACGCCGTGCGGGAAATTCTGGTTGCGCAAGCGAAATCGTTCATCCGCGTGCCGCGCGTCATGCGCGTCTTTGCCCAATGGAACGGCTCAAGCGTGCTGATCGCCGAGGGGGAACCGTGGTTGCGTCAACGGCGGCTCGTGCAGCCTGCATTTCAACCGCGTCGCTTTGAACGCTATGGCCAAACCATGGTCGCCGCCACCGAGCGACTCGCTCAGTCGTGGCAAACGGAGATCGACGCTCGCGGCAGTTTGGATGTCGAAATCAATCAAGCGATGACCGATCTGACACTGAACATCATTTGCCGCACGATGTTCGCGACCGACGTCACCGACACCAGCGGCGATATCGCCCGCGCAGTAGCCATTCTGTCGGAAGTTGCGTTTCATGAAATGCAAAGTCCGTTCACGTTGCCGAACTGGTGGCCCTCGCGGTTCATTCGCAACAAGCGCTGGGCGATGAACGTGTTGGACGAAGCCGTGTGGCAGATCGTACGAACACGACGAGCCGCGGGCGACGACCAAGGCGACCTGTTGAGCATGCTGCTCGCCGCAGTCGACGAAGAGGGGGACGGCGGACGACTCGATGATCGACAGGTGCGCAATGAATTGATGACGCTCATGTTGGCCGGTCACGACACGACCGCCGCGGCGCTGGACTGGGTCTGGTACAACCTGGCCCAGTATCCAGCGAGCGCGGCCGCGTGTCAGGCAGAACTTGCCGCTCGGATCGGCAATCGTGCCGTTGCGGCGAGTGATGTCCCGCAGTTGAAGTTCATCGAAGCGGTGGTCAAAGAATCGTTGCGGCTCTATCCTCCTGCGATCGGTGTGTTTCTCCGACAGCCGACGGCCGATGTCGACATCTGCGGCACCCAAGTTCCGCGCGGCTCGTTGGTCGCTTTATCATCGTATGTGACCCAGCGTGATGCGCGATGGTTTGCCGAGCCGAACCGGTTCCTGCCTGAACGGTTTCTTGCACCAGCGGTGCACGATCTGAAGCCGAATGCATACTTTCCCTTTGGCGCAGGCCCCCGGGTCTGCATCGGTCAATCGTTCGCCATGACGGAAATGGTATTGATCGTCGCTACGTTGTTGCGACGGTTTACAGTCGCGTTGGCACCCGACCAAGGGACGGTCGAATTGCAGGTTCACGCCTCCTTGCGACCTCGCAACGGGGTGCGACTCCGCTGGACGCCAAGAGCCTGACGCCTGATGCAGTGATCGTTCACGACGGCCGGTGCGATCGACCGGAGTCTGTAGTGCATCGACGGCACGACACTCCGAGCGGCGCGGTGTGTGGCCGGAGGCGGAAAAACGGGGATCCCGAGCAAACTGGCGACCATGCGTTAGGCCGATCACGCGGGGGCTTTTCGACGAAAATCCACATTCTCTACGACACCATCTTGGCGGCAAAGCATGAACTTGAGTCACGGGCAATAACGGTACGTACTCCTTATTTTCCACAGAAGCCTCGCTGATAGAGGCCACTTTGATCGAGGGCGGTTTTCTGAAATAGACGCCCTCTTTGGTCACTTGGCTCGTAGTTAAAGCCACTGATAACCGCCGGTGGTTGTGCATTTTTCCAGTAAGCGAACCTTTCCCAAGCTTGCGCCCCGCAAAACACCGAATCCTGAGCATTTGACCAGCGAGCATCGTTACCGAGCGGAACTTTGGATTGACCCCAAACAATGGGTGGGTTAGCTTACCAACTGGCCAAACGGTTGGTGGCCGATGTGATCCTTTGCTCGGACATGTCGGCAAACAGGGAACTCCGGTGCGACTCCGGGACGGCCCCGCCGCTGTAACCAGAAACGTTGTTCGACCCGAGTGTCGAACGCGAGCCGCTGTTCGATTCCGTGCCATTGCTCGAATCCGAGTGAGAAGGCAAGACCAGCGAGCATCTGGAAGTCAGAAGACCTACCAATCCGTCGTGATACGTGTGGTGCTGCTAGGGTCAGCCCCCGTGACTTTCGCCATTGGTTTTGGTCCATGACCTCGGTCGTCATTACGCCCCGCGACGCGCCCCCCGTGCGCAAGTCTCGTCAGCGCTGGTCTCGCGCGATTATTGTCAGCTTGGCGATGCACGGGGGACTCGGAGCTTGGGCCGCCCAAGAGTTGCGGCAATGGTCGCTTCGCTGGTCGCTGCCGGCGGGTACCAACTCGTCACCCGCGATCGAGGCCCACTTCAGTGAAGGGGATCTCAATACCGAGCAGGTCCGCGATCGCAGCGACGATCTGGCTTTGCAGATTATGAAGTCCGTCGAACGAGCGTCGCCCGAAGATCGCTTGCTGACGGGAGGTCGCTTGCTGGCGATCGACAAGCAACCGCTCGAACCACCTGAGCCGACGCTCACGCCCCTGGGAGAGTCGCAACCCGCGCCAACTCCGGTCTTGGTCGCAGCAGCGAGTGCCGCCGCCACGCAAGCAACCGTCGATGCCGACTCGCCGCTCTCGGCCGTTCCCCGGGCGAAGCCTTCGCAACAGGTACACGTGGAACCGATCGAGCCGACGGTCGCCTCGGCGTCGTCAATCGCTTCGACCGCGGACAGCGGTGCCAGTCGCACGCCACCATCGGTGATCGAGAACCCGCCGCCGGTATATCCGCCGGAAGCACTCGCCCGACGACTCACCGGCCGGGTGTTGATCCGTGTGCGGCTCGATGATCGGGGGCATGTCGGGGATGCGAGCGTTTACCGCTCGTCGGGCGAGCCGTTGCTCGATGAGGCCGCGTTGAACGCCGTGCGGCGGTGGCGGTTTCAGACGCCGGGCTCACAATTTCTCGGCGAGTTTGCGCTGCCGGTCAATTTTGTGTTGCGGTAGATGTCGGCACTCACAGCGCCATTGTGGAATACGATTATGAATCTCGAACTCGCGGAGCACGTGGTGCTCGTCAGTGGCGGGGCGAAGGGGATCGGGGCGGGGATTGCGCGGCGGCTTGCTGTTGAAGGGGCGATTCCCGTCATCATCGGCCGGCGCGAGAGCGACAATCTCGCCATTGTCGATCAGATCGTGGCTCAAGGAGGACGTGCTGGAAGCGTGGTTGCGGAGCTGACCGACACCGAGGCTTGTCAGCGAGCGGTGATCGCGGCGGTCGAGCAGTTCGGCCGGATCGACGGACTCGTCAACAACGCCGGGATCAATGACGGCGTCAGTCTCGAAGGGGGCGATACCGAGCAGTTCCTCACTTCGTTGCGCCGCAACTTGGTCCACTATTACGATCTGGCCCGATTCGCTTTGCCGTGGCTCCGGCAGTCGCGGGGAGCGATCGTCAACATCGGTTCAAAAGTCGCCGAGACTGGCCAAGGTTCGACGTCGGCCTATGCCGCCGCGAACGGCGGTCGCAACGCACTGACGCGCGAATGGGCCATCGAGTTGGGCAAATACGGCATCCGCGTCAATGCGGTGATCGTGGCCGAGTGTTGGACACCGATGTACGAGCACTGGCTGGCGACTCAGCCCGACCCGCTCGCCAAGCGACACGAGATCGAGCGACGTGTTCCGCTCGAGCAGCGCATGACCACCTGCGACGAGATCGCCGACATGGTCGCGTTCTTGCTGTCAATAAGATCAAGTCACACCACAGGCCAACTCATCCATGTCGACGGTGGCTACGTTCATCTCGATCGCGCGGCGACGTGATCCAGGCAGAGCATCGCCCGCAGGCTACGGCGCTTCGTCATACGCTTCGACTTCAAACGGATTGTCGCGGTACGGGTCGCGCCCCTGCCACTCCAGCCACAAGCTCCAGCTCAGATAGAGCGGAATGAACAGTGGCCCCCACCGCTCGTACTGCCGCACATGGACGCGCTCATGCGCCCGAGTGCGTTCTAGACTGGCTCGGTCGCAGCCCCACACGACGTGTCCCAAGGTCATCGCCGCCGCAGGACCGGCCCAAGGGAGCCCCCGGTGTAAGCAGCGTGTCACGATGCCGCCGTGGATCTCGATCACGCCCTGTACGAGGGCAATGCTCCCACTCTGCCACCACACGATGGGCACGACCGACAGACCGAGCAGCGTCGCCGGACTGGCCCACAAGTACAGCCACGGCGAGTACCAACGCATGCCATGGCCCCCGTTCTTCGTGAACAAGCAAGCCACCCTCGTCGATGGTCAAACATCGACGAGGCTGGCTGATATGGTCTCGCCGTGATAGCGAGCGACTTACTTCACTTCCTTGATGCGAATGTTCTTGAACTCGGTCCACATCGGCTTGCCCGCATGCAATTGCAACGCCAAAATGCCCTCGGACAACGCCAGCTGCGGATCGTTGTCGGTAAAGTCGAGCACCTGCGTGCCGTTAAGGAAGTGTTGGATGTGGTTGCCTTTGGCAATGATGACGACGTCGTTCCAATCGTCGAGCTTGTAGAGCTTTTCAAACCCGGCCTGATCGATTAGGTCGGCGGCGACGAGCTTCTTGCCTTCGGGCTCCCAGGTGGCGCGCTCGCCCACGAGACAAATGCGACCCCGCTTACCCCCTTCGTCGTAGATGAAGCCGGCGACGTTCGGCAGCTTGCTTTCGTTGCGAAGTTCGTGTTGATAGCCCCGGACGACCCACTCGTTGCCCACTTTGCCTTCGGTGATGTGCTTCGAGCGGTACTGAATGCCCGAGTTGTTGGTGTTGCTGCAGCGGAATGAGAGGCGCAATTCAAAATCTTTCGTCCGCCCTTCCTTCCAGATGATGAACGTGTTTCCCTTCGCGGGCACTTCGGCAGTTGTCTCGCCGTGGATCACGCCATCTTTCACGCTCCAGAGACGCGAATCGCCACTCCAGCCGCTGAGGTCCTTGCCGTTGAAAATCACTTTCATATCGGCCGGCTCGGCCGGGGCGGGGCGGGCGGTCGTCTGTGCCGCAACCGGTGAAGCAAGCATTACCAGAGCAATCAAATTCAGAACACGACTCATGTCGAAACTCCCGAGCAAAAAATGGTGCAAAGCGTGCGAATCAAAGGGCCGAGCGAAATCGCGATTCCGGTCAACCTTGAGGTTGTCGTCGATTGTAACTTGCCCGACCGCGCCAGGCCAACCGTGGGCAAGGCGTGGGCATGCGAAAATCACCGACTCTTCTACAGAGTCGGCCGACTTGGTTAGAATGCCGTGGTCGGACGAGGACGCGGAGTGGATTGCGGTTGTGCCTTGTCGCCCACGAGCTTGGGACCATGAATTCGCTGCAAGGTCATTTGTTGATCGCCAGTCAAGAACTGACGGATCCGAACTTTTTTCAATCCGTGGTGCTGCTTGTGCAGCACGATGACGACGGCGCGATGGGGATGATCGTTAATCGTCCGAGCGAAACGAGTTTGCAGAAGTTGTGGAGCAAGGTCGAGAAGGGGCCCTGCCGTTACTCGGGGGTTCTGTACCGTGGCGGTCCGTGCGAAGGTCCGTTGATGGCACTGCACGACGCCCCGGAATTGGCTGATTCGACGGTGCTCGACGGCTTGTACTACACCACGGGACGCGACTCGATTGCCGAGCTTGTGGCCAAACCTCCGCGGTTCTTGCGGATCATCGCGGGCTACAGCGGTTGGGGAGCGGGGCAACTCGAAAGCGAGCTCGGCGAGGATTCGTGGCGGGTGCTGCCTGGCAAACGAGAGCATCTCAACGACGACGATGCCCAGATGTGGCGCAAACTGACGGGCGAAATCATCGGCGCGGCACTCATCAAAGCGGCTCACGTCAAGCATGTCCCCAAGGACCTGCGACTCAACTAGACGGCTCGCCACGAATCTTCGGTAGTGATTCCCTTTGGTTGTGTGTGCTATGTCCACGTCTTCATGGACATGCGTTTTCCTCGGCAAACAGGCCCACGAAGACGTGGACATGGCACCCGATTCCGTCAAAAGGCACTACTACGAAACCTTCCATACCTTTGTCGCACAGCCTGCGGGCGATTATCCTGGTGCGCTGTTCGGTCAGTCGGATTTCCTCACCTGGGACGCACTCGCCATGAAAATGAAACTCACTCTTCTCCTCTCGCTTGTGGTTATCTGGAATGGCTTGGCACTTCCGAGTGTGACGGCCGGATCGATCGAAACCGTCGCCGGCAATGGCCAGCCCGGAAACAATGGCGATGCGGGCGCCGCGCTCGAGAAGAGCATCGATCAACCATTTGGCGTCGAGATCGGACCGGATGGCGCTTTGTACGTGACCGAGGTCGGTACGCATCGTGTGCGGCGCGTCGATATGAAGTCGGGGCAGATCACGACCGTGGCGGGCAATGGCAAGAAGGGCTATTCCGGCGATGGCGGTCCGGCCACCGATGCGATGCTCGCCGAGCCCTACGAAGTTCGCTTCGATCGTGCGGGCAACATGATCTTTGTCGAAATGGTGGGCGCGGTGGTACGCAAGGTCGACAAGGCCACGGGCAAGATCAGCACCATCGCGGGCACGGGCAAGGTGGGTTTCTCGGGCGACGGCGGACCTGCGACTCAAGCCACGTTCCGTCAACCGCACTCGATCGCGCTCGATGCCGAGGACAACATTTACATCGCAGATATCGGCAATCACCGGATTCGCCGGGTCGACGCCCGCACGGGAATCGTGACCACCATCGCGGGCAATGGCGAGAAGAAATTACCCGACGACGGCGCACAAGCGGCAGCGAGCCCTATTCTTGGGCCCCGCGCGTTGTTCGTCGATGGCGCTACACTGTGGATCGCCTTGCGTGAAGGCAACACGGTCTGGCGACTCGATCTTCCGTCGGGCAAGATCGCCCACATCGCCGGGAGCGGCAAGCGTGGCTTCTCGGCCGAGACCGTACCGGCGAAAGATTGCACGTTTGATGGCCCGAAAGGAATCGCCGTGGGACCCAAGGGTGAAGTGGTCGTGGTCGACACGGAGAATCAAGCCATTCGCGTGATCGACGTGAGCAAGGGAACCACGAGCACGGTCGCGGGCATGGGGCCCAAAGCGCGTGGCTACGGTGGTGATGGTGGCCCAGCGACGTCAGCCAAAATGGATCGTCCGCATGGCTGCTGTGTCGGTCGCGATGGCGTGATCTATATCGGCGACACGAACACGCATCGCGTGCGGCGTCTGTTGCCGTAGTCTTACAACGCAGCGGTGGTGATGCGACGTTCGTTCCTCGCTCGATGATGCGATAAGTGATGCGCTGAGCATCATGAAACGCTCAGTGATGCGCGGTGTGCGTCAGAAAACTTGTTCGCATCTTGTCAAATCGCGCTTGCGTTTTTTTTCTGAATCCATACGATACGAGAAGTCAAGTGTCACTAAGCAATGATTTGCAAGTGACGGTTGAACTGATTCCATGCTCGATGACGAACGCGATCTGACGATCGCGTTCGAATTGCACGAAGCATCTAGACCGATGGCTGGCTCAGATCGTCCCAGCGAGATTGAGTGCGGATGTCGGTCGTATTTAACCGAGGAGACTCGACCATGGCCAAGAAGAAAGCCGCTAAGAAAGCTGCTAAGAAGGCTGCCAAGAAGTCGAAGAAGAAGTAGTTTCGGCGGGTTTTAGCCCGCGAAATGAATCGTCGACCCGCGGCCTCACTGCCCTAATCTGCCGACACTAGTCGGCCGGCAAAATGCAGTTGGTGGCTTGCCCGATACACCGAGAAAGAATCGCCCGGCTCATCGCGAGTCGGGCGTTTCTATTGATACCGATCACTTTGTACCGGCAGTGTCACGCGGGTGATTGTCCCGTCGTCCGTTCAACCGCTGGACTTCACCACGTTGTCGAGAGATTCGACTTGCTTGAGCTTCAAGGCGAGTTCGACTTCGTTGTCGACGCGTAGTTTCTGAAAAGCTCGAATGCCGTGCTTCGAGACGGTTTGAAAACCGATCCCCAGCGCCTTGGCAATCTGCTTGACCTTTTGGCCCGACGCCAGGCGTTCCATGACAAACCGCTCACGGTCGGTCAGTTGATCAATGCGCCGTGCAAATGCCAACGTGTCTTGCTTGACTACTTGACGTTGGTGATTGATTTCGATGGCCCGCTGCACGCGCGCTGTCAACTTCGCATGATCGAGCGGCTTGGGGACAAAATCCCAGGCTCCGTTGCGAAGCGCCAGGCGGCATTGGGCCACCGTGTCTTCGGCCGTGATGACGATGATCGGCGGTGCATACTGATCGTGCTGCAACGTCTTGACCAGTTCAATGCCGGACATCGCGGGCATGTCGACGTTCACCACAATGCAGCTTCCCTCGCCATGTTGATATCGCAGCAGAAACGAGGGTGCCGACTCAAACAGTTGAACGTCTATGCCCTGCTGCTTCAGCAAGTGGGCGATCAGTCGGCGCACGGCAGGGTCGTCGTCGATGACGAAGACCACCGGCGGAGGTGATGAACTGGGGTCGTCCATGCTGGCTAGGTTACTCGTCTGAAGAACTTATCCCACGTGGGAACACGCTCACATCGCTCGATCCGTTTCAGAGGCAAGTCGGAATGTTCAGGTCCGACCTTGAGTTTAAAACTCTAATGGCAGTTTCAAACATTTTTCTATCACGCGGTAAAGAGCGGCGCGTGGCCCGACCACTTATGGCGAGGTGCTAAGCAGCAAACGATTGTGGGACATAAGAATAGGTCCATTGCTAACTAGGGAAGGCACTGCGAAGAAGCCTCGCCCGCCAACGCTTGGTCCCCCCCCAAGAAAAAGTTCTGCGGGGGGTGGATGTCGAGGGGGCACTTTCTTCGGGAAACGATTACCCGTCATGCCCAGAGGTAATGGCCCCAAATTGCCGATGAGAAAGTGAGTTTCAAAAGAAGCGTCGCCCATACCATGGGACGTCGCGCAAACTGCGGTCGCAACTCGTTGAGCAGCGTAAATGGGTTTTCAGGCCGAGCATTGGTGGCGGTGGATGGGTTTACAAGTGGTGCCCGGTCGATGCCGCGCGGCGACACGGCGCCACCGTCGCCTGCGAATCGAGCAACTCGAGACTCGTTGCGTGCTGAACGCGGCACCGGTGCTGGTTCATCAGTTGCCGCTTACCGCCAACCCATCGACGCCGCGCGTGCTCACGTCCACGGACCTGCTCGCCACCGACGCGGACAACTCGCCCGCCGAGATCACGTTTCAACTAGCTGCGGTTCCGACAAATGGCGTTCTGCGACGTGACGCGAATCCCCTCGCCATCGGCGACGCCTTTTCTCAGCAAGATGTGAATACCGGCCGCATCAGCTACGTCTACCGTGCGGGCCCCCTCACCGATAGTTTCGCGTTTGCGCTTACCGATAGTGCGCTCGAATCTGTGACCACGCTGGTCTCGCAAAGCGACGCTGGCGAGATCGGCGATAGTGACTCGTTCGTGTCGTCGATCTCGAGTGACGGCCGCTATGTGGCATTTGACTCGAGCGCCTTCAACTTAACCGCCGAGAGCGCGAACGAGGCCGACGATGTATTTCTGCGCGACCGACGGCAGGCGACCACGATTTTGGCCTCGATCACGCCCGGGCTGGAGACGGGCAATGCCGGCTCGCTCGAACCGTCGATTTCGGCCGATGGTCGGTTCGTGGCGTTTCAGTCGGTAGCACGTGACTTGGTGGGCGGCGATACGAACAACACGACCGACAACTCGTTCAAACGGGACGCTCAAATCGGTTTGTCGCTCGCTTCGAACACCGGCCCGGCGAGTTGGACGATCACCCAAGCCACCGACGCCACTGACTACGGCAACAACGATGGCGTGGCGACGGTGCAAGCCACTTCGAATGGCGTCGGCCGGGCGAATTTTAACCTCGCGGTGACCTTCGTCACCGACACCTTCGGCACCTTCGCCGCAGGCAACTACGAAACGACGGTTACCGGTACGGTGACTGCCAACTAAGGAGCGATCGGTTCTCGATGCCTCACCGGCGGGCCCCGGGGTGTGAAGCGCCCCGTGGGCCGGCTGGCGTTGAGCAACCACCGCCAGACGAACTTGCTGACATGACCACGCCATACCGTTCCAACGCTGCTCATCCCGTCACGACGCACCGCTTGATTTCAGGCTGGTGGATCGCGGCGGTCGTGCTCGTTTGTGGTGGCAAAGTCTGCGCGAGCTTTCCGCTCGGGCGGGCAACGTTGGTCGCCGTTCCGGCTACGACCCGGGCAGCAACACCAGCACCGGCTTCGTTGTACGCCAAACCGACGCAGGTCTCGCGGTGGTCGTTTGCCTGCGAACGTGTCTCTCAAGCCCAATTCACTTGGAACTGCTCGGCTTTGGCCAGTGAGAAGCATCCCGGTCAAATGGCCGATGCCGAGATTCGCGTGCAGTACCTGGGCGCTAACGGTGCGGTGCAATGCTTGCCCACTTTGCCCCTGGCACGAACCGATGTTCGGGCTGGAAAAACGACCGCCGCGGTGACGGCACTCGCCCGAGGGCATGGTGCCGGACAGTTCTTGGTAACGGTCACGATGGTCGACGAACTGCACGAAGCGGTCGAAGGCTCGTATTCCACGACGATCAATGCCGCCGTGATATCACAATGAGCCCCGCGAATTAACGACTGCCGATTTCAACCATGAAACCAACCTCACAGGACTTCCGCCTCACCGCGACGCGCCTTGCCGGCGTTGTCCTGGTGGCGTGTTGGTTGTGTGGTTGTTCACGCTTCACGCACACCCACGTCGAACGCCGGTCGATCGAGGATCTATTTCAAGAGGCCGTCTCGATCAGCTCGCAGCATGCGGAGAACACGTATGTGCCGCAGAATAACCCGCCCCCTAGCGAGTTGCTTGCGACCGAGAACGTGCCGGCAGACGAGTTACGCGGCCCCGTGCTGGCAACCCAGCCCGAATCGCTGCCCCCGCCGCCGCCCAACGACCAGCCGCACGTTACAGAGACGTTTGAAGAGACCGACGTGCGCGAAGCGTTGCGATTGCTCGCCGCATCGGCCGGGGTGCAGACATTCTCGACGAGAAGATTGACGGCGTAACGAGTGCCGTGATTGAAGACCTGCCGTTTGAACAAGCACTCGACACGATCTTGCTGCCGCTCGGTCTGATCTACGCCAAACGCGATCAGCAGTACATTATCGGCCTGCCCGACCCCACGTCGGTGCTGTTCGCCACATTGGCCGAGCACGAGGAGTATCAGCCGCTGCATCAGCCGGCCAACGACATGCTCAATACGCTGCCCAAGCGTTTGCAAGCCTTTGCCCGGGTGGCCGACAAGCGAAATCTCATTCTCATCGACGCGCCGCGACAGCTCGGACAAGACATCTTGGCTCGGCTCACGAAACTCGATCGCCCCGTGCCGCAAGTCACGCTCGAGGCGATCGTGTGCGTGGTCTCGCCCGACACGGGCTTCCGCTTCGGCGTCGATTGGAATCAGTCGCTGGTCGAGAGTGGCGCGACGGCGCTCGACATTGGCTTCAACAGCCTCGCGTTCACCGGCAAAGTGTCGCCTTACGGCCTGCGCAACGCTACGAACGATTTCGCGCTCACGAGCGCGTTCGTCAGACTTCTCGCGCAAGAGGGGCATCTCACGATTCGTGCGGCACCGCGCGTGATGGCCAAAGATGGCGAAAAGGCACAAATCTCGATCGCCCGGGACACGTTCTTCAGCGTGCAGCCGGTCTCGTCCGGCGCGAACACCGACAACGCCAATACATTCTTCTTCCCGCAGTCGATTCAAAAGGTCGAGGCGGGCATCATGCTCAATATCACTCCGACGGTTCGCGGCGATAACGTGACCGTCGTGATCGAGAAGGCCGAGGTTAGCGAAGATATTCGCACCTCGGATCCGCGGCTCGACGTGATTCAGAATCCCTATCCGATTATCAATCGCCGCACGGTCTCGACGACGGTGCATGTGAAAGATGGCCACACCATCGTCATCGGCGGGCTTGTGCAAAAGCAAACCGTCGATCGTGTGCGTGGCGTACCTGGCCTGCGTCGCATTCCGATGCTGGGCCGATTGTTTGAAACTGTTGAAAAACAAGAGCAGGAAGCTGAAGTTGTCATTTTCATTGCGCCGCGCATTGTTTACCCGCCAGTCATGGAAGCCTGTGAGGTAGCCGACCAGCCGGCATCCCATGAGACGCTCCGATGACCCGAAAATATATTCGCTTTCTCTCGCGCTGTGCCCTGACGTTGATCGCGGCCCAGGCGCTCGCCACTTCCTCGGTCGAGGCCCAATCGGCCAATAAGTCTAAGAACGGCAGCGGCACGAAGACCGTCACGCTCCAGCAGATGGTCGAGCCCGCCTTTCGCGTGCAGCCGGTGGTCCAACGGCTGGAAGCGGCACGGGGGGAAACGCTCCCGTTTGCCTTCGTGATTGAATCGTATGGTCGCCAGATCGATTGCGAAGTGCGCCCCGTCGCGCTGCGGCAAGAAGAGACCGGTGTGGTATTTCATGACGAGACCCAGCCGGCGCCGAATGCGATTCGCTTAGAGACGCCCGAGCGGTTCACGATTACCTCGAATCAACCCTTTGAGATCAAGGGCGAAGTGACCGTCCCGCGCAACAAGGCCAAGTTCCACTCGTTTGGCTTGCTGGTGCGTGATGCCGGGCAGAACACCAAGTTTGAACCGACCAAGACTCCCGACGGTAAAACCCGTACCCAAGCCGGTGTGCGTTTTGTCACGCAGTATGTGTTGCGGTGCGACATTCAGGTAAACAACGCTCCGGGCGAGGATTTCAGCAACGTCGAAGTCAAAGGGGTCGAGATCGCCGCTTTCGACGGTTTGCCGACCGCCCGGGTGTTGCTCGAGAACCCGACCGAGAGCGTGCAGCTCTTTCAAGTGCGCGGCAAGTTTGGCGATCGCGGCAGTCGCGATGCGAAACTGTTCTCGCTGATTCAGCCGTCGCGGTACAACCTTGAGGGTGATGAACGTGAGCTGATCAAAGTGCTACCCAAGAGTCGTGTGCGGGTCGAAGCGCCGGTTCCCAATCCGTTGTTTCCCGGCAAGCATGTCATGCAGTTACAGATGGTTGCCGAGCGGCGACAGGTCAAGCTGCCCGAGCTTTCGATCGAAGTCGGTGCCGGTGACTTTCCCGCCCAAGAGACGCAAGTGGTGCAAGTGGCCGAGGGACTCGTGATCTCGCCCGTGCAACTTGAGTTGGGACAAGCCAAAGGAGCGCGGCGCACGTTATCTGTGGCGTTTACCAATCGCACCGAACACGAGCAAGCGATTGAATTGACATCGCAATCGTTCGATGGAACCGACTTTGCGGGATTGAGCATCTCGCCGCCGACGTTCACGCTTGCCCCCGACAAGTCGCGGCGAGTTACGCTCATGGTTCGTTCGCAAAAGGAACTCGAAACGCCCGCCTACGGTTTTGTGCATGTGCAATCGACAGTCGTCGATCAGCAGCCGGCCGTCGCGAAACTTCCGCTGGCCATGCTTTACGGACCGCGGGAGACGGCGCAGGTGAAACAGGGTGAACTGGCCCTGCGATCCGAGGGATCACGTCAGAAATTTGTCCTGCCGGTGACGAACGCGGGCCGCGGCTTTGTGCCGGTGCAAGCCTTGTTGTTAATCAGCGACGAGCAAGGCCGCACCATGCGGGTCACGGCCGGTTACGGTCGTTGGTTGCACCCCGATGAGACCCGCGAGCTGGAGTTCACGCTGCCAACGCCCTTGCTGGCCGGCGCTTATCAACTACAGTGGCAAATTCGACTCAACGAGCAAGACGAGTCGCTCAACGGTTCAACCGCGATTCGCATCGGCGATGCGGGGCAGCCTGCCGCGAGCGAGTAATCGTTGCCTCGCGTAAGGTCACTTGCCCCCGCCCTGCAAAATGTTCTGCGCCTGCTCGGCCAGCCGCGTGCCGGGAAAATCTTGACCGATTTTTTCGAGCGTGGCCGTGCCGTTCTTGCGGGCTGCGTCATTGTTCGACGCCAATTGACGTCGCGCAGCCTCGAGACCTTTCAACGCCACCTGAGCCGCTTTGACCTGGGGATCGGCAGACAATTGTTTGCGTGACTTGACCAATTCAAGCGGCAGATCAAAGCCGCGATAGGTAACGGCCATTTGATCGGCAATCTCGCAGGCCTTCCAGGCTTGCTGCGCGTCGACCGCTTGCTGAAAGGACGCGGCGTCGGCGTCGATTTCCTTTTGTACGACACTCAACAGCGCATTGGCACCTTCCTTCACATCGTACTTGCTCGCCGAGAGCGACTTCTTGACGGTCATCCCGGCCCCAGCGTAGTTGTTGAACTCGATCGCCAACCAAGCATCACGAAGCGCCGGTGGGATCTGCTTCGGGTCGACTTTCCAGCGAGCGCCGGTGAGCGCTTGGTTGATCGTGCCTTCGATTTCGCTCCACGAACCATTCCGAGCCTTGCCGTCGGCCGTGATGTATCGCGCCTGATAGATGTTCTGCAAGCTGATATTGTCGACGCCGTGTTGCTTCTCGAACGAGCGATCGGGATCGACGATCACGGGCCACGTCAGTCCCACCTCGCGAACATAGGTCTGAACGGCGGCGCGGTTATTGCCCGAGTTGACCGCGATGAACACGACTGGCTGACCTTCAAACTTCTTCGCCGTGGCCTGCATCTCGGGCCATTTTCCGCGACACCTGGGACAGTCTTCTTCAAAGAACCAGAGAAAGGCACCCTTGCCGCGCAATGCTTCGAGCGACAACGGGGCCGCATTGATCCACTGGGCGGGGTCGCTCGGAAAGGCCGGCGTGTCGGTCGATTGTGCCGTCGCAGCAGACAGCAGTAACAGCCAACTTCCGATCGCCTGAAGACAACGACGCGAGCAACCCATAACAACCCCCTTCATGCTGAAGACAAAACTCCCCGCGCGATTCCTGCTCACGCGACTCCCGCCATTCTAATGGTGGCGACCCCCGCTGCGTCCAGTGTTTTTTCGAGTCCGTGCGATGTTTTCCGCTGCGCCGAGCTTAGCAGCGTGTGATTTATTCGTAGCACGGGCATCTTGCCCGTGCAGTCTACAGCGACACCTGACGACAGGCGATGACATTTGACGCCTAAACTCATGGTGTCACGTGGGTTCAGGCGTTCGTCGTTTGGGAACTCAGTGCCATGCGACGCCATCGAATGCCCCTCAGCGCCGCCCGAAATGCAGCGCATTTGCAGCGCGGGTTCTTGATGGGATTCAGCACTGATCGGTCCCTTGGGGCTGGCACCGGGCATCGGCAGGTTCCCAACCGCACGAGCTTGGTCGCCGATGCCAATGTGGGTGTACCGCATCGTCATGCGGACATCGGTGTGCCGTGCCAGCTCCTTGGCCTCGGGCAACGTCGCCCCAGAACGGAGCAGCTGCGTGATGTAGGTATGCCGCCCGGCAGCGTGGAAATCGGCGATACCCTCAGCCGTACGATACGGAATTCCCGCTCGCTTCAAATCCTTCTGGATCATCAGCGATAGCTGTTTCTTGCCCAACGAGGGAAAGAGTTTATCGTCTGGTTTCAAGCCCTTGAGCCACTGCCGGAGCTGCGATACGAGCTCGGGATGCAAGGGGAGCACGTCTTTGCGACGATGCTTGGAAATCGCCGCCGCGACGGTGACCGTCGGCGGCGAATCGTCGAGCCCAAAGCTGCTCGCCGTCAGGCTGGCCATTTCTTGTTTGCGAAGCCCCGTCAGGCAGGCGAACAGATAGATCCGGCAACGCGCCTCAGGGGAGTAGGTTTGCACGTTTTTACGGCTCTCTCGGGCCGCCGTGAGTAGTCGATCGAATTCAGCGGGAGTCAGCGCCCGACGCGGATGACGAATATCGACTTCGGCGTTGAGGTATGCCACGCCCCGCAAAGGATTCGACACGAGCCGTTCGGTCGCAACGCACCAATTGCAAAACGATTTGATCGCCTGCAGATAATGGTTGTACGTGCGATGGGAGAAGTCGGCCTTCTGCTTCATGCCGCGTAAGCAGGCCTGGATCGGTTCGGGACGAATGTCGTCGAGCTTGGCGAAGCCGGCTCCGGCCACAATCGCTCGGATTCGGTTCATGGTAAGTGACACGTGGGCCGGGGAATTGTCGGACTGACTTACCTCATAGGCCTGCAGATGCGACTCTAACGGCGATTGTCGTGATTGAGCGAGCCGTTCTTGTTCGGTGTCGACCATGCCGGTACGGCGCAACCGCGCGTCGGTCTCCAGTTTTGCCGCGAGCTGCTCGGTTAAGCCTTTGTCGGTGTAGCCTACCGATGTGCGGCGTTTGCCGGCGTGGTCGGTGTACTGGATGGTATAGGGCTCGTGCTTGCCCTTGCGACGTTTGAAGATCGATGCCATGTGCGATTATCTCCTGTGTTGGTCATTGTCACCCGGTTCCGGCGTGGGGCAACCCGCTGCGATCCATTTTCTGATCTGATCCAAAGACCACCGGACGTTTCCGCCCAAACGGAGCGGGGAGGGGACGGCTCCGCTACTTCGCAGCCGCCACAGCGTTCGCTTCGAGACACGCAGCAGTTGAGCTAGTTCCCCGGCAGTAATCAAAGCCGATTCGTCAGGCGAACCGGCTGAAATTTCAGACGAAACCATTTCTCTATCCCTTCGTGTAGGTAAAATTTAGCGATCACGATCGAGCCCACGCTCGTTCTCGACATCACGAGACTTGGCCTCCTGAAGTCGGCTGCCAAGCACCGACTCGCGCTGCTGAGGCTGCTCCTCTTCGAGGTCGCGACCGTCGCCACGACGGTCCTCAGCCACTTCGCCGGGCGTTTTGGTGCCATACATGCCGTATTCCGCCGGCTGGGCCACATTGCTTTCCGGATACACCGTGGCTCGCAGTTCGCGTAAACCTTGCCGCCAAAACGCCTTCCAACTTCCTTCGCCAATCTTGGCCATGAATCATGCTCCTGATTAAAACTGGTCGCGGCGCAGGTCGCGGAACCGTTCCGCGATCAACTCTTGATGAATCACCGCGTCGTGCATGTCGAGCACGCGGGTACGATCCTCTTCTGCGGAGAGGTTCACCGAAATGAACAAGCCGCCAGCGGCAAACATGAGATAAGTCCCGAGCGGTGGATCGAGGGCGCAGACAAAGCCGCCAATGGTCAAGATCGCCAGCGGTTCCAGAAATCGCTTCATGGTGAGTTCCGAAACCTTGCCACGGCCGCTGAACCCGCGTGGCCAGCCGGTGTAGTACGAGTGTCCCTGCTCGCCGCGCCAGCGACGCTTGAGCATGCCAATCCGGGCAATTAAGCACATCACCAGATAGGCAGGCAGGAACCAGAATAGTAGCCGCAGGTCATATCCTTCCCAGCCGAGACCGAACAGTGGCACGATGACCAACACGGCGGCTGCCTGAGTACCCAAATAGCGTTCGCCAATGTCGCGATGGATAAACACTTCGACCGAGGTCGCAAGACTTCCGCAAATAAACTTCAAAAGTGCTGGGCTGTTATTGACGAGCACGTCCCCGGGCGTATTGGATGCGGGTTGTTGCATGGTACGTTCCTACTCACGGTTCGTGTCTGACTACTAGAACTGTTGCTGAAATGTCACAGGGAGCCACGTCCGGCCGTTGTGCCGATATCGACGCCCACCCTGGAACACGATCGCATCGACGAGGCCCTGGAAGGCAAAGCCCCCTTTACGCAAAGTGGTGAACCGCCGGGGTTGGACTTCAAACTCCATCACTTCGTTCACGCCGGCCGAGGTTTGTCCGGCAGCGTTGCCAAACCAGTTCTGCGGCCAGGCATCCGCTTGATAGCTGTTGTTAGCGTTGACGAAATACTGCCGCGAACGGCCAATCATGGTCGCTGCCCATTCATTGGTCACGGCATCACCGTTGGCATGAAACAGCTTCCTGTTGAGATTGCCGAGCAGCGAGTCACACGCCGCCTTGCCCTCTTCGCCAGCGCCAAGCGTGGCGTAATAGTTCGACAAGCTTTGCGTGAGGTAGACCGTGCAGACCCGGGCGCTCCGCGCCGTGGTTTGGAACATGAAGTCGTAGTCGGTGGCAAACAACTGCGACTCATCGACCCACAAGAAGACCGGGCGTGGATCGGCTTCCGCCAGGCGGCGTTCGATCGAACGCATGAAGATGTACTTCATCAACACTTGGCTGAGTTGTCCCAATTCACCGAATTCCTTTACAGGCAGGGCCATCACGATGACCTTGCCCGCTTGCACGGCCTCCGGCACGAGGTTCGTCTCCGTACAGAACAGTTCACGCAGGGGGCTGCGTTGAAACACGTCGACCATGCTGGTGAATGTACTGACGATGATCGAACGAGTCTTTTCCGAAAGTGACGGAAATTCGTGGACCATGTAATCGACGCAAATCTCGAA
>JAEUIL010000520.1 GCA_016794255.1 Planctomycetaceae bacterium
ATGTTGCTTTGCAACGCGATGCATATCACCGCGTCGGTCTTCATTAACGACGACGAGGCGGGACTGCACGCGGACTACAAGAAGTGGCTGGAGCAGCTCGCCCCGTTTGATGCGTCACCCCAGCGATACGCTCACAACCGCACCGGCGAAGACAACGCCGACGCACACATGAAACGCCAGATCATGGGACGCGAAGTGGTCGTCGCCGTGACCGACGGCAAACTCGACCTGGGGCCCTGGGAGCAGATCTTTTACGGCGAGTTCGACGGTCGTCGGCCGAAACGAGTGTTGATCAAAATCATTGGCGAGTGAACGGGCCGTTGAGAGTGAGTCAAAACCCGTCGCCGGTCGTAAAGCCGCCGGAGGATGAACTGCTGCGACTCGACGACGAGGGCAACTCGGTATGTCGATGGCTGGCCCGACGACTGTAGCCTTGTCCGGCCGCGCTGCCGAGCGCGTGGCCCGCCGCTTGAATCATCGCCTCGGCCAGCGCTCGTGACGCGGGACTTGCGAGCACCTGACCCGCCACGTTGATCGCGGTCGTCGCGGCTGACTGACGAAAATGTTGCCGCGAATGGAGCAGTTGCCACAGACTGTCGAGCGTGAGCAGACCGCCGAGAAACTGTTGCAACGCGCCATCGAGTGACAACGTTGGGTCGAAATACGAGCGATCTGAGTCAAAATTCTGCTGCCGGAACCGCGTCACCAGCGTGTCGAGACCCGCGACTTGCGTGCTCAACGTTTGTCGTGCGACGGCCAGCGACTCGATCTGCCGACGCGTGTCGTCTATGTCGGTGTTGATCGTCACCAGGGCCGCTACGAGTTGATCGTCTTTCGGCTCGGGCGTTTGTTGGGCGCGCGTGGCGAGCACCGTGGCTCGGGTCTCGCCCAAGAACCGTTGAAAGCGGACGAGCGCTTGCTGATAGAACTCGTTCTGGGCCGAGGCGAGTTGCTGACGCTCGGCGGCGAGCTTGGCCAGTTCGGCGGTGTGGCTGGCGATTTGGGCCACGATTTGTTCACGTTGACGGCCGCGTTCTTCGCCTTCGGTTCGCACCGCGGTCAGGCCCGCGGCAGTGGCGACTTCCAACTCGATCGCTTCGATCTGCCGCATCAGCGCGTGAAAATCTTGCTGCCGTTTGGCGAGCTCGGCTTGCAACACCTCGGGCGTGCGGCGCAAGAACTCGTAGCCGCGCCGCGCTTGCGGATAGTCGATCAACCGCGCCACCCACCCGTCGAGCCAGCGGATGATGCCCGAGCTCGCGTAGTCGGGGGTGCCAAACTTGCGGCGGTAGAGATACTGAAACAATTGGCTTTGCTCATAGGCCGGCAGTTTCTCGCGGGCCGAGTCTTGCAGCTCATGCACTCGGGCCTCGTTCTGCTGCAAGCCGATCTCGGCCTGGGCCGCGCGTTGCGACAGTTCGACGAACTCGGGCCGTTGTTGCAGTTGGGCAGCGACGACCGGTTCGAGTTGCTCGCGTCGCCCGACCAGCGTGTTGAGCTGGGCCGTCACTTCGTTGAGCGTGGCGTTGTACGCTTCGATCTCGCGCTGCAGCCGCTGGGTGAGTTGTTCAAGCTCGGCCTGGCGCGACTCTTGCTTCGCCAGTAGATCGAGCAACTCGCCGCGAATGCCCTCGAACGTCGCTTGGATCGTCGAGCGCTCGAGGTCGGGCAGATAATGCTGGGCCAACTCGAGCAACGCCGCCCCTTGCTTCGCAACGAGCGAGTTCACCCGCGTGTCGAGCTGCGCCGCCTCGTTGTCGCGCGACGACGACTCGCTCCGCAATTGAGCGGCGGTCTGCTGCAGCTGTTGAAGAACGAGCGATCCGTCCACGATGCGATTCGTTACCACTTGGTGATTTGAGACTTGCGCACGATCGGTTGGCCTGCGGCGTCGTGAATCACGATCTCGGGCGTGAGTTGCCCGCGACGCTTCACGGCGAAGCGGGTCTCGTTCAAGATGCCGTCCCCCTTCTTGTCGTCGCGAATTCGCTCATAGACCGCTTGCGGCACTTGTTCGCCCCAGGCGTTGACCGTCTCGGTCTTTTGCGTTTCGGCATTCACGATCGGCCGGGGGACGACGCGGCCGTCGGTCGTGCGGGCTTCGACGATTAGGTAATAGCCCGAGACGCGCTTGCCGTCTTTGTCTTCAAAGTCGCGGCGGACACCGCTTTGCCGTTTGCTATCGGCGACGATGCGGATTTCATACTCTTCGGCGAGCGTCGCTTTCCACAACACGAAACGTCGGCGAATCTCATCGAGCGCCGCACGATCGCCGCTCGCCGCCGCGAGTTTGAGGTTTGCCAACTCCGCCTCGACGAGCGATTTGACGGTGGGGTCGTTCGAGCTGGCGAGCAACTGATGTCCTAACTCGGTGTTGGATGCCACCAAGGTCGCGACCTGCCGGGTGGCGTACGCTGTCGGCGAAAGCAGACCGGACGACGAATTGAAGAGCGCCCAACTGCCGGTCACAAACATGAGCAGCGCCGCCCCCGCGAGCGCCACCCACGCCCGACGCACATACACGTGAGCCAGCAGCAGCGAGAAACTCCCCCGCGGTTCGCGAAACGTGTAGAGCGATTGAAAGTATTGCTCGATCGCGGCGTCGACCTCGGCCGGCGTGACGGGATCGCCAGTCAAGCGAGCCGACGCCAGCAGCCGCTCGCGCAGCAGTTTGCGCGTTTCGTCGACGGCAAACTCGCGCGAAGCCAGCTCGCGGTCCGCACGCATCTCGGCCGCCACGTCGAGGATCCGCACCAAATCGGCGAGCGCCGGCTCATGGCCGTTGGCGAGCGACGATGATGACGGAGTTGAAGACATGATTGGGAGTTGATTGACGGGACGGAGCGTAACGGGCAGGCAATGACGAATGTCGAAGGTCCAATGTCGAAAGAATGCCTAATGACGAATGTCGAAGCAGGCGTTCGTCATTCGTCATTCAAACTTCGACATTCGTCATTTCCCCCTGTCCTTTTGTACGTTGCTCCGATCTGTTAGGCTAGACGTCTCTGACGTGCAGGGCGGTTCCGCACTTGAATCGCACGCTTTCTCGTGACCTCTCACTTAGCGAGCATCATTGCCATGGCCAAGAACACCTCGAAACCGTCTGATCAGCCCATCGCGACCGTCCCCGCCGCCGACGCACCTCCGGTCGATACCGCCAGCGGTGAACCCACCGGCCTGCAACGCTACCTGAATCAGGCGGTCACGGTGCTCAAGCAGTTCGGCGTCACGCCGAAAGAGACGGGCCCCACCGAGCTGACGCACCTGCTCGAAGAAGTGCGCTACGTCGACGAAGCCAAAGTCCTGGCGATCGCCAAGACGATCCAATACATGAGCACGTTCAACGCGTTGGTGCGTGAGAACGTTGAGAGCATCCAGATCGGCAATCGATTTCTGGAAATCACGCAGATGTTCGATTCGATCCGCGAAGATAGCAAGACCCTGATCGCTCAACTCGACGACGGCAAGTTCAGCCTGGGCGAACGTGCCCAGAACCTGTGGATGCGCATTCGCCGCGGTTCGCCTGCCGCCCGGTTCGAGAAGATCACGGAAACCTATCGAGCCGTCGCGGCCGACACGAAGGATCAACTCACCAAAGAGACCGCCATCATGGATGGCTACATCGACTTCCGCTTTGCGTTGAAAGAAGCCGAGGTCATGTCACGCGAGCTGATGGACAAGCAAACGCCGACGCTGCAAGCCGCTCAGGCCGCGCTCGCCAAGGCGCAGCAAGATGTCGATGCCGCCAAGGACGCACCGGCCACCGAGCGCTCGCGCAAGGAACTCGCGCGTGACGAAGCTCATCGAGCCTGGCAGAAAGAAGATCGCACGTATCAACTGCTCAAAGACATCACCGAGAACCTGTCGATCGGTTATGACGTCGGCGAGACGTTGATTACGAAGCTCAAGCAGACGCACGATGTCAAAGATCAAGTCTATCGCCGCTCGGTGACGTTCTTCACCACGAACGAACATGTGTTCTCGATCTTGGCCACGGTTTATACCTCGCAGCACGGTCTGCACGAGGCCACCGCGTCGACCGAGGCCATGAAGGCGGGCGTGAACAAGGGGCTCGAAGATGTCGCCGAGTTGGGGCGCGAGCTCGAACGCGCCGCGCTCAAGGCGGGCTACGGCTCGACGATCAACCCGGCCTCGGTGCAGAAGCTCGTCGACGCGATCTCGGACTATCAGGTGGAAAGCCTCAAGATGATTGCCTCGCTGCGACAAGAGAGCGAGCAAAACGCCAAAGAGATTCGCCGCGTCGTCGAGGATGGCAAGGTCCGGTTCCAACAAACGCTCGCCAAGTTCGCCGCGAATCCCTCGGCCAACTGATTGCCCATGCCGCTGTTGATCGACGGCTATAACCTGATGCACGCGGCCGGGATCATCGGCTCGGGTCCCGCACGCACCAGTCTCGAACGCTCGCGCATCGCGCTGTTGAAGTTTATCGCCGAGCAGGTCGACATCGTAGCCGAACGTCAGGTGACGGTCGTGTTCGACGCCGCCGGCGCGCCCCCCGGCCTGCCGCCGCGGCTGGCCTATCGCGGGCTCGACGTGCAATTCGCCAAAGGCTACGCCGACGCCGACGAGTTGCTCGAAGTGTTGATTCGCGCCGACACGTCGCCGCGGCAGCTGACCGTCGTGTCGAGCGATCATCGCGTGCAACGGGCCGCCAAACGCCGCCGCTGTCTCGCGCTCGACTCGGATGTCTGGTACGAGCAAGTGCGGCAGGCTCACCACGCTCGCCAACGCGCCGAGTCGGAACCGAGCCCCGTGGATGAAAAGTCAATCGACCCCGGCGTGGCGTATTGGCTCGAGCAGTTCGTCGAGTCGTCGGCCGACGAAAAACCGAGCGAGGTCGCGTCGCCCTTTCCGGACGATTATCTGCAAGATGTCGCCGATGAGTTCGACGACGCCGCGCGGCCCTCACCGCCGCGCCGCCGAAAGCGCTCGTAGCGGTCAGGTGTCGAATTCGTCATCGATGTCCCTGCGGGACAAAACGTCGTACCGGTGGTCCGGTCGCTACGCTGTTCGCCGAGTTCGCAGCGGTGGTGATGCCATTTGGCATGATCGTGTGCCATGCCCACGTCCGCGTGGGCATGTTTCTCGGGCAAAACGCATGTCCACGAAGACGTGGACATAGCACACATCACCGCACGTTATCACTCTCTTGGCGGCATTCGACTTGCGACCGATCGCCGGTTTGGCTTACTCTAAATAAACCCGCCGCAAGCGCCACTCCCGCCTGGATCGTTACCCACCGTTTGGCCACCGAGCCCTGGACTATGCCCGGAATGCCGTACCCGCCGTTGGCCGATCTCGAAACACTGGCCGCGCTGTTTTACGACACGCTCGACGAGCTCGGGCAATTCACCGAGGTCGAGCCGGTCGAAATGCCGCCGGTGTATCAGCATCTGCTGGCGCACGAAGAGCATATGACGGTCACGGTCGAGCAGTACTACGGTGATCGCGTCGATGTGGAAGTCGTCGCCAAGCGTCACGATCCGCCGCATTACTCGCGCAAGATTTTGCTCCGCCGCCGCGAAGATCACGTCGTGGTTCAGTACGGTATCGTACGAATCAATCTCGGCGTGCTTGCCGAGCAGGTGCGCGACGAGATTCTCAGCGAGCGTTGGCCGTTGGGGACGATCCTCATTCGTCACGATGTGCTGCGCCGCGTGCGGCTGCTGAATCTGTGGCGGGTCGAGGCCGGGCCCGACTTGCAGCGACTGTTCGAGCTCGACGGCTCGCAGACGACCTACGGCCGAACCGCGGTCATCGATTGCAACGACGAGCCGGCCATCGAGTTGATCGAAATTGTCCGCGAAGGCCTGGGCCACGGTTAAGCAATGAGAATTGCCTATCTCGCTGCCGGTGCGGCCAACATGTACTGCGGCAGTTGTCTGCACGACAACACGCTGGCCGCGGCGCTCGTCAAGACCGGTGCCGACATCGTCCTGGTGCCGACCTACACGCCGCTACGGGTCGACGAGCCGAGTATGAGCCAGCAGCGCGTGCTCTTCGGCGGGATCAATCTTTATTTGCAAGAAAAGATCCCGCTCTTTCGCTACACGCCGCGATTTCTCGATCGCATCTTCGACGCGACTTGGTTGCTGCGGCTGATCGGCAAGCTCGATTTCAGCGTCGATGCCGCCCAACTCGGCTCGCTCACGATCGCCATGCTCGAAGGCGAACAGGGGCACGTCCGCAAAGAGGTCTTCAAGCTCGTCGAGTTTCTCCGCGATCACATTCAGCCGCAGGTCGTGCATCTGACCAACGCGCTGCTAATCGGCATGGTGCGCGAGATCAAACGCGAACTGAACGTGCCGGTCGTGTGCAGCCTCTCGGGCGAAGACATTTTCTTTGAGAAACTGACACCCCGTTATCGCGAGCAAGCGCAACGCTTGATGCGCCAGCGGGCCGCCGAGGTCGATCAGTTCGTCGCTTTGAATCAGTATTACGCCGACGTGATGTGCGAGTATCTCGCCGTGCCGCGCGACCGGGTGAGTGTCGTGCCGCACGGGCTCAAGCTCGAAGGACACGGCGAACGTCGCCCGGCGAACGACGGCGTGTTTCGCATTGGGTATCTGGCCCGCGTCTGCCACGACAAGGGGTTACACAATCTCGTCGCAGCGTTCCAGCAACTCGCACATGACGAGCAATTGCCGCCCGTGCGTTTGGAAGTAGCCGGTTATCTCGGCGCGAGCGACCGTCCGTATCTCGAACAAATTCGGCGGACGATTCAGACGGCCGGGTTGAGCGACCGCTTCGAGTATCGCGGCGAGCTGTCGCGGGACGAAAAGATCGCGTTTCTGCAATCGCTCGATGTGTTCAGCGTGCCAACCGAGTACCGTGAGAGCAAAGGGCTGTCGATTCTCGAAGCGTTGGCCAACGGCGTGCCGGTCGTGCAGCCCGCTCACGGCAGTTTTGTCGAAATGGTCACCGACTCCGGCGGCGGCTTGCTCTACGAACCGGGCAACACCGCGGCGCTGGTCGAGCAGTTGCGTCAACTGGCCCTGAATCCGGCCCAGGCCGCGACGCTTGGCAAGCAAGGCCGCGCCGCCGTGCTCCATCGGTACAACGACGCCGAAATGGCCCGGCATACGCTCGACGTGTATCGCCGTTTGGTCTAAGGCCTGCGCCGATGTTTTGCGTAGCCGAGTTCGCCAGAAATCGGGCGTCCTTTGACAGGGCCGTCGCCCGAACTCTGGCGAGTTCGGCTACGTCGCGATTCGCTCGAGTTGTTTGATCTGAGAGTGGCGACCGTCGGGCACCCTCGCTACAATCGCGGCTTTGATTCAGCCATTTACCCGGACGATCTCCCGATGATTTACGTCAACGTCATTCTTACGGTCAAAGACGAAGCGAATATCGAGAAGGTGCGTGACTTGTTGATGCAACAGGGTCGGCTTTCCCGCGGCGAGCCGGGCTGCGTGCGGTTCGAGGTTTACCAGTCGGGCAACGACGCCAAGGTGTTCTTGCTCAACGAATGGTGGACCACCCAAGACGCCCTTGACATTCACCGCAAAGCGCACGCGTTCACGACGATCTATCAGCCGCAAGTGCTGCCGCTGGTCGACCGCGTCCCGCATCCCGGCACGCTGGTTGTGTAAATAACGACGGCGTGCGGGAAGCAGCTCGCGGGAAAGAATCGTAGGCCGGCAACGAAATCGCGACCACAGGACTTGGGCACCGCACTGACCTACCCGCTCAGCCTGAACTGCGGCGATCGAGGTATTCGTAGCCTCGTGGACGTATTGCCCTCTGAGCTTGATGACCTATCAGGGCGGCCGACCGATCTTGCGATAGGTGCGCGTTAGGCTCGTGGTAGACGACCGAATTTCGAGTCATCAAACGATGCTGCCTGTAGAATACGCTGCAAATCTTCGGCCTTGGGGTAATCGGCGGATTTGCGTGGAGCTTGTGCGGGCTCGAGACCGAGGGCCGTCGAAGCTCGGAAATGGTGTACAGTTTTCTCATATCCTTTAGCATATTTGCGAAGTTCCTGTACCGAAGTGGCTTGGAATCCCCCGCCCGAGGTTTTAGTATACCGGGTATATTCACAACGTCACCGAAGACTTTGTGGCGATGTGTTCCGCTGTCACTGGTCCGTGACACGGGCATTGCCAGAGTGGCGGCGGGCGTACGAGCGCGAGGGGAGACTGGCACGCTTTGGTTTCGCGACCCATTGAACCGAGTGCGTCGCTGCCTGCTCCTACGGCATGGCGACGCCCGTGTCGCAGACATACGACGCTATGACTTCACCTCAACTGACTGCTGAATCCACTCAAACTAAGACTTGACCATGGCACGAGACGAAGCGTTTAGATATGCGATACAAAAGATTGAAGAAACGCGTCAGTACAAGGAGTTAAAACTCGATCTCGGCCAGATGGGACTCACCGAGTTGCCTGAGTCGCTTGGCCAACTCACGCAACTGCAGTCACTGAACCTCTCACGCAACCGACTGACGATGCTGCCTGAGTCACTGGGCGAACTTACTCAGTTAGAGTCGCTGGAACTCTGCCGCAACCAGCTGACGGTGCTGCCTGAGTCGCTCGGCCAGCTCACGCAGTTGCGGTCGCTGAACCTCAGCAAAAACCAACTGACGGTACTGCCAGAGGCACTCGGCCAGCTCACGCGGTTGCAGTCGCTGAACCTCGGCGACAATCAACTGACAGCACTGCCTGAGTCCTTCAGCAAGCTCACGAAGTTGCGGTCGCTGGACCTCTCTAACAACCAACTGACGACCCTTCCAGAGTCACTCGGCGGACACACGCGGTTGCGAGACGTGCTTATTCTCATCAGTGGCAATAATGCTCTGGGCATTCCTCGAGAGATTCTCAAAAAAAAGAACGCCGAAGTTCTCGACTACTACTTCTCTACGCACGGCGATCAGGGACGGGCGCTACGAGAGTTGAAGCTGATCGTGGTCGGACGGGGCGGGGCCGGCAAGACCAGCCTCGTCCGGCGGCTCAACGGTCAGAAGCTGAACTTGGAGGAAAGCGAAACGCACGGGATCAACATCAGCCCGCTATCGCTGCAGTGCAGTGACGGGCCGGTCACCGCGCGGGTGTGGGACTTTGGTGGCCAGCACGTGCTGCACGCCATGCATGAATTCTTCCTCACGGCCCGTAGTCTCTATCTGCTGGTGTTGGGCGAACGCGAGGACATGGCCGAGCGCGACGCCGCCTACTGGCTGCAACTGATCCGCAGCTACGCCGGCAACGCTCCGGTGGTCGTCGCCCTGAACAAGAACCAAGGCCGCCCGCGGGACATGGATCGGGATTCCTTGGAGCGGAACTATGGCCCCATTCTGGCCGGGGTGGCGACCGAATGCGCCGATGGCTATGACCATACAATCGACGATTTGCGGAACGCGCTGACCGCCGCCGCCAACGGCATGCGGGAAATTCGTGACAAGTTTCCGGCCAAGTGGTGGGATATCAAAGAGTGGCTGGAGAATATGCAGCAGCCGTATCTGAACTTTTCGGTCTACCAGCAGCACTGCTGTGAGCTCGGCGAAGCCGACGGCGACAAACAAGAGAAGCTAGCCAGCTGGCTGAACGATCTGGGGATTGCCATCAACTACGCCGACGACGAGCGATTGCACGACACCACCGTGTTGCGTCCCGAGTGGCTAGCCAACGGCATCTATGCCATTCTGCGCGCCAACGACTCGGCCCACGGCCGGCAGTACGCGCCGAACGCCATGCTGACAGCCGAGTTGCTCGGCCCGATCTACCAGGCTGCCGAGAAGCTGAAGATGCTCAAGGCTCAAGACTATCCTCGCGAGATGTGGCCGTTTCTCTTGCGGCTGATGAACCTGTTTCAACTCGCCTTTCCGATCGACGACCGCGGCCAGCAGCTGTTGGTTCCGACATTGCTGCCACTCGAACCGCCCGAGGGTTGCGATGAACCGTCTGATGCGGACCGCTCGCGACTGCGTTACGAGTTTGCCGTGGTCCCCGGCCCGTTGCTGCCGAAGCTGTTGGTCCGCACATTCTCGCTGATCGACGGCGACCGTCGCTGGCGCCGTGGCGCGATGCTCCGCTATGGTGCCGCCATCGCCCGGGTGTGGACGACGCAAGACGAACGCTGGATACACCTCACCGCCGTAGGCCCACAGGCCGACCGTGACGAACTGCTGACGATGGTGCGGTTGACGCTGCGGGAACTGTTCGCCGAGTACAAAAACCTGCACGCCGTCGAGCAGTGGGAATACAAGGGGAATTGGGTTCCCCGCCGGACGCTGGAGGACATCGGCGTCCTGTCAGTTGAAAACGATGGAAAGGAGGTGCTGTAATGTCCCGCCGCACCTCGCCCACTTCGAGATCGAACCCTGGTCCCGTCAAACTATTTGTCAGCTACTCGCACGAAAACAGCGCCTGGTTCGGCAAGCTGCGTCCGCTCCTCAAGTTCCGCAATCCCGATACAAACGTCGCTCACGTGTGGCACGACCAGAAGTTGGAAGCGGGGCATCGCTGGCAAAATGAAATTCAAGCCGCATTGAAGCAGATGGATGTGTTCGTCTGCTTGGTGAGCTACGAGTTCCTCGCGTCGGACTACATCATGAATGTCGAATTGCAGGAAGCACTGCGCCGCGAGAAGAAGGACGAAGTCGCGATCGTTCCCATCCTGCTCTACCCGGTCAACCTAGTGTAGTGTCTCACGCTGTTGGGGTTTTATCTAGAACGGCACGTGCGCGGCGAACTTTGGCGAGGATTTCATCGGGCAGTGCTTTCCAAAACATGCCTTGTGCTTGCTCGTTGTGAGCTTCGACGTATTCGACGATGGCCTCGATCAGTTTGCGCACGCTGCGGAAGGTGCCGCGTCGCAAACGCTTTTGTGTGATCTCGCG
>JAEUIL010000530.1 GCA_016794255.1 Planctomycetaceae bacterium
ACAGCCGAACTGGCCACGCTGCACGAGCGTGAGCAGCAATTGACCGAACGTGAGTTGCAAGTCGCCGCCGAGCGAGCAGCACTTGCGGAAACGCACGCGGCACACGAACAGCAACTCGCCACGGCCCAAGCAGCGCTGGCGACCCGCGAGCAAGAACTGAACGCCCAGCGCACCGCGTTCGAACAACGGGCCCAAGCGTTCGAGGCCGAGTTGCGACAGCGTTGCGCCCGGGTCGACGAGCAACTCGCGGCGTTTGAGACCGAGTGTGCCGAGCGTCGCGCGGCCCTCGATCGTGACCAACGCGCTGCGGCCGAGGAGTACGATCGTCGCGCGACCGAACTCGCCATGCAGGCCGAGCGTCTGGTGAGCGAATCGCAGCGGCTGACGGATTTGCAGCAGTCGGTGACTGCCGAACAGCAGCAGCTTGCCCAAACGCGTCAGCAATGGGCCGCCGAACGCCAATCCAGCCAGCTTGAGCACGGCCGGCATGACGACAACACGTTGCAAATGGTCGCCGCCCTCGCCGAGCGCGAAGCGACCATCGAACAGCAGCTGGTCGAGCTCGAACGAGCCCGCTTGGTGTTGCAAGATGACCGCGCCGCATTCGACCAGGCCCAACGCGAGCTGGCCCAACAGCGCGAGACGTGGCTGGTCGAGCGTCAACAGACCGTCGACACCGTCGCTCCGACCGTCAACCCGGCCCACGAAGCCGAACTGGAAAGTCGCTTGGCTCAGTTGGAACAAGAGTATCAACGGCGGTGCGAAGAGCTCGAGGCGGCCCGCGGACAAATTCAGCATGAGCGGACCGAGATCGAGTTGAGCAAGCGTCAGTTGGACGAAGCCCGTGAGGCGTGGCACGAAGAGTGCGCCGCGGTCGAAGCCGATCTGCAAGCCCGGCAGCAGCAGCTGAGCGAGAGTTTCGAGCAGATCGAAGCGAGCCGGCAGCTGCTCGAACAACGCGTCTCCACCGTGCAATCGCTGGCCAGCCAGTCGCCGTTGCGACAAGAACCGCCGGCTGCCCCCGAGCCACCGGAACCACCGGTCGTGGCCGAGACGCCAACGCCCAAGTCGTCGGGCGCCGCACTCAGCACGATGGAGCTGTTCAAGAAGATGGGCTTGGCCATCGACGACGAAGGAACCACCGAGAGCCAACCGGCCGCGCGACCGGCCCCCGCGCGAGTCGAGCCGCCGTCGCCGCCCCCGGCCGCTCCGGCACCCGCCGCGAGCAAGCACTCGGACGACGACGACATCGAAAGCTACATGCAACAACTGCTGCAGCGCTCGGGAGGCCCGAAGCGTAGCGAGTCTGCGCACAAGTCCGTGGCCTATCAGCCGGTCGAAGCGGCGAAGCCCGAGCCAGTCGCCCCGCCGCCGGTCGAACAGCCGATGCTGCTCGATCCGTCCGAGATGAAGCCCCGTTCGCAAGCGCCCGAGTTGCAAGTCAACATGTCGGCGATGCGTGAGGCGGCCAACATGCAAGCCCGAGCCGCGATCAGCAAGCACCAAGAGTCGACCGAGGCGGGCTCACGGCTCCGCACGCTCGGCCTGTTGCTCGTGGGTGTGTCGGTCACGTGCTACTTGGCGTGGCGGACGATCATGGGCCACGCCGATGCGTACCTGCTGACGGTTGTCGCCGGCGCGGTCACGATCACCGGCGGGGTGCTGTATCTGCGGGCTTCGCAACGTCTGCGGTTTGCAACAGCCCACGGCGATCAAATTCGCAAAGCCGATCAAGCACCCGCGAGTTGATCGGGGCCATTGGGGTAGTAGCCGAACTCGCCAGAGTTCGGGTCGCTGCGCTATCCAGGGACGCCCGAACTCGTGTGAGTTCGGCTACAAAGAACCCGGCCTGCTCTCACCGCCCGTGTCACGGCTTCTTTGCCTGCGGCTTCTCGCGACCACCCGACGCTTGGCTGACCCGCTGCAAGCGACTCGCTTTGCTCACCACCGTGCCGGCGAGCGCGTCGGCCGGGCTGAACGTCGAGAGCAGAATGCTCCGCTCGCCGGTCCGGCTGTAATCGTAAATGATGCGAATCAGTCCGCCGGATGTGTGCTGACCGTCGGGATACGAGACCCCTTTGCGCTCATCCAGCAGCAGACCACCCTGCCAAGTGCGACCGTCATCGGTCGAAATGTACGCGGTCAGATGGCTGCGGGCGGTGCGCTCGTTGATCGGGCCATGTTTGACCAGCAGCAACTCGCCGTTGGTCAAACGGTGAATGAAGAACCGCGACGAGGTGTGTTGGATGCTCGACGGCTTGAGCTCGGGCCACGTCTTGCCACGATCGGTCGAGACACTCTCGCCAATGCCGTATTTCGTCCGCACGAGCAACCACAGCGAGCCGTCGCGCCGTTCGACAAACATGTGCTCGTCGTATTGCCGGGCATCGAGCGGCACATTGCAGCCGCCGCGTAGTTGCCACGTCTTACCTTGATCGGTCGAGACGTACATCCGGGCGCTCTGGTCATGCTCGCGCCACGCCGATATGGGCAATACCCATTCGCCCGACGTGAGCGTGATCGGTTTGCACATCATCACGCCGTTGGCGATCCGCCGCGGGGCGCTCCATTTCGGCTGTGCCGCGTCGGGTTCGGTGGTCTCGATACACCACACGCCCAAATCTTTGTCGGGTTGACTCTTGTCCATTTGGGCCCAGAACAGACACAACCGTCGATCGGGTGTGACCCACAGCTCGGGATCGAAACTCCGCACCGGGCCCGCGCCGTCGGGATCGATGACCAGCGTCTCCTGCCAAGTGTCGCCACCATCGCCGCTCGTCGAGAGCACCACGTAGTTGTTCTGATCTTCGGCCGGCGTGACTCCGGCGTACCAGTTGGCCCACAAGCGTCCGCCAGGAGCGATGGCCATGCTTGGAATGCCCTGAAAGGCGCGGTTGGTCACCGCGTGCTCGGCCTGTGGTGGACCGACGTACCGCGGCGGAGCAAGCGAGGCGAGTTCAGCACGCGCGGCGGTGAGATGCGAGCATGCGAGGACAACCAGCAGCGGCAGCGAGTGTTTCATGACGGTCCTGTGGCGGAGATGCGAGGAGATGATCGGTATCCGGGGTCCGATGGGTCAATGTTTCGGCACGAGGATCTCGACGCCGTAGCCGGGGGCAATCGTCAGCAGCTTGTCGATTTCTTGCTTCGTGGGTGGCAAGGCCGTCGTCGAACCCTCGGGCAACTCCACGCCGAACTCGAAGAACATCCGCTCCAAACCTGCCGGCGCGACCGAGATGAGCATCTTGGCTGGCTGGTTACTTTCGTTCTTGAACGAATGCGGCGTACCGACCGGCATGTTGGCGAACATCCCGGCCGTGGCCACGAGTTGCTCGTCGCCGATGCGAAAGGTGATCTCGCCTTCCAGCACATAAAAGCTCTCTTCCTCGCGGCTATGAATGTGCGGCGGCGGACCACCACCCGGCGGCACAATCGCTTCGAACATCGCGTACTTGCCGTTGGTTTCATCACCGGTGGCCAGGAAGCGATACACATCGCCGACCACGCCGATCGTGCGTCCGGCGTGAGGTTTACGGATCGTGGGAGTCGACATGGGAAACTCGATTGGTTAAGTGTGCCATGTCCACGTCTTCGTGGACATGTGTATTCAACGGGAAACATGCCCACGAAGACGTGGGCATGGCACACAACTCTTTCCAAGGGATCACTACTTCACCGACCGTCACTTCGCGGGCTTTTCGCCCAATTCGGTTTGAATCTCTTGCCGACGGCGTTTGTCGGTTGTGTACACGAGTGCCCGGCGGAGATCGGCCTGCGCCGCGGTCGGGTTCTTGTTAAAGAAATGGGCTCGCGAACGGGCCACCAGCGCGTCGCTCAGCGTCCAGAACGGCCAGCGCGCGAAATCTTGCTCGCCGTACTTCGCCAGAATGTCGCCAAACGCCCGACGTGCCACTAGGTTTTGCAACCGGATCGTGTCCGCCACGGCAGCTTGCCGAGCTTGCATCGCGAATTGATCGGCGCGATTGAGATCCTGCAAACGCCGGGCACACTCGGCGGCGCGCGACAGCGCTTCGTCGCGCTGCAGATCGGTGTGGCCCGACTGCTCGGCAAGCGCGACAAACGTCGCGAGCGCCTCGGCGGTCTTACGCTCGTTCAATAACTTGACCCCGGCTTGATAGGCGAGTGCAAAGTCGGTCACGCTCGCGTCGGCGTCGAACTGATGCGAGCGACCCGAGAAGAAATGCGCGAACTTGAGCGGCGTGTGAAAGTTGTTCACACCCGTCGGCGCAAACGCCGAGTGCTCGCTGCCATGTTCGCGAATCCGTTGCCGACAGAGATTGATATGCCAGGGCAGACTTTGCGTCGGCTTGCGACCGATGACCTGATGCAACGGGTCGTTCTCGTCCTGCGTGACCGGGATACGAATCTCGACTGTCCAATGATCGTCGGCGATCTGGGTCGCCGCCTCGGCCTGCGAACTCCAACCAAACCACGAGCGCCGCTCCGCGCCGCGGTCGAGATCCACCACGGCACCTGCCGGGCTGACTGCAATCTGGTAATACGAATGCGAGTCGGTGGCGAGCAAAATCTCGATCGCATCGCCGTACCACACCGCCGCGTCGTCCGCCTTGCGAGCGGTGATGTTCAGCGGCTCGCCGGGTGCTTCGTCACAGCGAATCGCGAAGTACACGTTGTTGCCAATCCAGGCGGACTTGAACGACGTGCCCAACGCCGGGGCACGGCCCGTTTGCAGCTCGCGCATCGTGCCGGTCGAGGCCACGGGGGTCTCGGTCCAGGCGGGCTCGTCGAACTTGCCGTCGATCACAATCGGGTCGCGCGGTTCACCGACCAGACGCAACGTCGGCACCGGGCCACGCTGTTGGGCCAACTGCTCGCTCTTGCGCCGCAGACCCTTGAGAAACTCGTCCATCAACCCAACGCGCTGGGCATAGATCGAGCCGCTCTCCACTTTGGCCTGAGCCCGAGCGAACAGCGCCAGCGCCGCGTCGGCCTTGGCCCTGTCATTCTCCATGTCGGCCCAGTGGTTCTCGCAATGCTCGAAAAACGCCTGTATCTCGGCGCTTGCGGGACCGTAGAAGAGTTGGCAATACTCGCGAAACAGCATGTCGACGTCGGCCTGCTTGCCGCCCCAATACATCCGCGCGGTGAAGTAGACCAGAATGTGATTCAGCGCAATGCCGTTGGTCTCGAAGTTGCCCATCGACAGCCAAATGTCTTCGCCCGCGGAAATGCCTTTGGTTTCGTTCACCGAGTTGCCGAGCGAATGAAACGTGAACGCCGGCTTGTACCAGCCGCGATCGATGAACGGATAGTTCTCGAAGATCAGCAGCGGATGGTCGGTTTTGGGGACCCAACTGGCTCGCAGCTCGCGAACCGCCGCTTGTTCCTCGGGCCGATTGTTCGTGGGTCGCCGACCGCCAACGATGCAGACCTGCACATTCGGTTCGAGCTTGGCGATCTTGAGCGGCGGCAGTGTGTACACGCCGTAAGCACAGTTGAGAATCTTCTTCATCGGATGCGTCTTCCGCACCTCGCGGGCCACCCGGTTGACAAAATCCCAGACATGATCCGACAGCCGGCCGCGCTCGTCACGCTCGGGCGAATCCTTGCCTTGGCACAACGGACATTGGCAGATGGCCGTGTAACCGTCGGGCGGCATGATCGACACGGCCTCATACGGATAATGATCGAACAGCGCCCGGGCATAGCGGACCGTGTATTGAAACAACTCTTCGTTCGAGTAGCAAAGCTGGTTC
>JAEUIL010000558.1 GCA_016794255.1 Planctomycetaceae bacterium
GCGGATTTCCGGGACCTCGCCGTTGTGATCTTGGACCCAGCGGCGGTTTGAAGCGTGGTTTGCGGCGGCAACCTTAGAAGAACCGGAGCATGGAGTTGTGGTGAATCAACGAACCCTTTTGATCGTCAACCTGCTGCTCGGCTTGGCGATCGGTTATTGCGGCGGGATGGAGCAAGCGTTCTTGGGTCGATCGATCTATTTGGTTCACGAAGCGGTGCAGCAGGAGAAACCGCCGGTTGCCGAAGTTCGACAAGGGCTGGATACCTGCTACCACATGACGACCGTCTCGATGTACCTCGGCGTGGCGGTCGGGATCGTGGCCATCATCGGACTCAGCCGCAAGTCGCGCTGTAACTAACCGGGTACGGCGCAGATTAACTCGTCAAGCGCGGTGCCCTGAGATTACTCAGGCAGCTTGAAATCGGCGATCCACAACTGGCTCGAACGATCCTCGCTACGACCGGCGGTCCACATCAAACGTTTGCCGTCGGGCGAAAAGACCGGCAACACGTCGGCACCGCCGTGATCGGTCACGCGCCACACCTTGCCCGGCTTGAACGTGTCCCCTTCGACCGAGTACTTCATCAACCACAGATCGTAGTTCGGCCGTTGGTTCGGTATCGAATGATCTGCACCGGTCCAAATGATGTACGGCTGCGTAGGATGCCAATACGGGGCCCAATTGACCGTCTTCAGATCGGTGGTCAACGGCACCTCGGTCTTGCCGTCGATGCTGACCACGTAAATCTGCAAGTGCTCGGCCTGTTGCCGATCGCTGCGGAACACCACCCACCGGCCATCGGGCGATTGAAACGGACCACCGTCGTAGCCCGGTGCGTTGGTCAATTGCCGGACGCCCGAGCCGTCGGCGTTCATGACATACAAATCGGGATCGCCATCGCGAGTGCTGCAAAAGACGATCGACTTGCCATCCTTCGACCAAGCCCCTTCGGCGTCGTAGCCGGGCTCGGTCGTCAGGCGGTGCAGATTCTTGCCGTCGAGATCGGCCGTGAAAATGTCGGTGTGCGGATCAAACGGCCATTCGTAACGACGGCGTCGCCCGGCGGCCGCGTCCTCGGCCTGTTGTTTCCGCTCGGCCGCTTCGGTTGCCGACATGTTGGGATCCAGATGGCTCGACGCATACAAAATGTGTTTGCCGTCGGGATGGAAAAAGCTGCACGTGGTGCGACCGCGACCGGTGCTCACGAGCTTGGCTTCGCCACCGGCGAGCGGCTGCGTGTAAATCTGATAGAAGGGATACTCCTTCGTCACCGCTTGGAAGATGACCGACTTCTGGTCGGGCGAGAAGTACCCCTCGCCCGCCTTGAGAAAGCCCTGCGTCACGAGTTTCGGCTCGCTGAGAAACTGCGACTCGATCGAATCCGCGGCGATGAGCGGCGGGGCAAGTAGAATCCAACACGCAAGCGAGCGAAACATTGGCGATGACCTCAAGGTGGTTACTTCCGTGAGACGGGCTAGACGGGAGCGCGTTACTTGCCGGGGAACTGGTTCTTGAACGAGTTCTTCAGCGCGTTGATGCCGAACTTCATGGCGAGCATGTCGCCGCCGAAGCTCAAGAAGCGCGAGCCGAGATCGTAGCAGCGATCGGCAAACGCCTGGTCGGGACACACGGTTCCCCACGGCTTGTTGTATTTCTGGCACGCTTTCGCCACGTGCTCATACACTTCCCAAACTTTGGCGTGGTGCTTGTCACCTTTCACGCCGAGCGACTGCGACAAGTCGGCCGGCCCGAGGAAGAGCAGATCGCAACCATCGAGCGCGGCGATCTTCTCGGCATCGGCGACGGCGGTCAGCGTTTCGATCTGAATCGCGATGAGATGCTCGCGATCGGCTTTCTCGGCATAGACCTTTTGATCGAGATGGGTGTAGTTCGCATCGCGACCTTGGGTGTTCATGCCACGCACGCCGCGCGGCGCGAACTTGGTCCACTTGATGAACTCCTCGGCGTGCTCGGCGTTGTTGATTTGAGCCGCCATCACGCCGCCGCCGCCCGCCTCGAGACATTGCGTCACTTGCGAGTAGCCGGTCGGAGCGAGTCGCACGATCGTGTCCATGCCGTTGGCCCGGGCGGTGACCGTGGCGAGTTGAATCTCTTTCCAGGTCAAACCGACGTGTTCGACGTCGATCCAAAAACCGTCGAAATCGCCGGCCAAGGCGAACATATCAATCACGACTGAATCGATCAGTCGGCCAATGCAAAACACTCGGCAAAGCTCGCCGTTGTTCAA
>JAEUIL010000226.1 GCA_016794255.1 Planctomycetaceae bacterium
CTGCACTTCGCTGACGAGTTTCCAACCCTCGTCCGACTCGCCCAGCCGCAACAAATCTTGAGCCAACTGCGTGCGAGCCGGCAGATATTGTGGGTCGAACTCCAGCGACCGTCGTTGGTACGCGGCCCCTTCGGCAAAGCGATAGGCACTCGACAGCTTCTCGCCGATGATCTGGTCGACCGCCGGGTTCGTGTCCCAGGCACAAAGCGCCGCCTGCCGACAGAGTTGCTCGTCGGTCAGATCGCCATGCAGATGAGCCAGGACCGCCCGCAGCGCCCAGGCCCGGGGATGATTGCCATTGATGGCGAGAATTTTGTCCAAAGCCGAACGCGCGCCGCGGTAATCTTCGTGAGCGATCGCTTCTTCGGCCGTCACGAACAAACTGGCGAGATGACGTGGGTTGATCGCCAGTGCTTGACGCAATGCGGCGGTCGCTTCGCGCGGCGAGTCGTTGTCGAGTGCTTGAGCCAAGCCACACAGCAGATCGGGATCGTCCGGAAACTTCTTGAGCGCCGCGCGAAAATTGTCGGCCGCCACAGCCTGATCGTGCTTGAGCAACGCGAGTTCGCCGGTCGCAAGGTACACGTCGCGCAGGTCCGGATTCAGCTTCAACGCCTGATCGTAAAACTGTTCGAGCACCTGCCGTGCGTCGGCTCCCATGAGCGTGGCGGCTCGTCCGACCCAGACGCGATCGTCGGCCGAGCGGAACTGCCAAGGGGAATACGACGCGATGCGCAGCAACTCAGCCAGCACGGCTCGCGCCTCTTGCGGCTCGCCGTTCATGCGCAGAATTTCGTACCCCAACACGCGGATCGGGCCATCGACATAATGCCGCCGCAAGGCGATCTTGAGTTGGTCAGCACCATCGCGATAGCGGCCTAGCGTCGACAAACACTCCAGCCGCAAACGCCACCAGCGGACATCGGTGAGATATTCCTTAGTCGTCAGATCGGTCGCCGCGAGTGCCCCTTCATATTCGCCGGTTTGAAACAACTTGAAGGCGGCGTCGTAGTCGGCAGCCTGAGAGGGGATGGCGAGCGCGAATAAAGCGATGAATGCCCAAAGAGAATGAGCCCATGATTGAGCGACAACGCTTCCGACCCCGCCCGATTGAATAGGCGAGCGCAAGGACTCGATCGCGTGAGGAACTTGATTCGGCACGTCGCTGACCTCGGTTCCGATGCCGCGTCGCCATACGCAGCCCTCTCAGTATAGACGAACCGCCGCGCCGCTGAACCTCGATTTTGCAGAAAATGGTCGTCGACGAGACTCAAAAAGTGATCGCTTTTGGTGACGTGTGGCATGTCCTCGTCTGCTTCGACATGCGTTCTCACCCGGAAACATGCCCACGCGGCGTGGGCATGGCACACGATCCTGTCGACGAGCCACGTGACCGATAATTGCTCCGATTTGGAACCACGCCGGTCTCGCGGTATGCTCTCGCGAGTGGATCAGCACACTGAATAAATCCCGCCCGCTGGACGGAAGACAGATGCCCAATCGCGACGATGCCTGGAAATTGGTTTGCGAGTACACGCCGAGCGACTCGCTGCGGAAACATATGTTGGCCGTCGAGGCCGCCTGTAGGGCGTATGGCCGGCGATGGAACGAGGATGAAGAGATCTACGCGCTCACCGGTCTGCTGCACGATTTCGACTACGAACGTTGGCCCAATCCACCCGATCATCCGTTGCAAGGGGCAGCCATTCTCGCCCAACTCGGCTATCCCGAGCACATTATTTACGCCATCAAATCGCACGCCGATTACTTGCCCGATTGCCCGCGTGTCTCACGGCTGGACAAAACCTTGTACGCCTGTGACGAGTTGTCGGGCTTCATCGTGGCGGTGGCGATGGTCCGGCCCGAGCGGTTGAATGGCATGCAGCCCTCAAGCGTGAAGAAGAAAATGAAGGCCAAGGGTTTTGCCGCCGCGGTGAATCGTGACGACATCGTGAACGGCGCCGCCGACTTGGGCGTCGAGTTGGACGAGCACATTCAGTTCGTGATCGACGCGTTGACCGGAGTGGCAGCCGACTTGGGACTGTAATCAAGGATGCCGGCGGAAGGATGAACTTCATTCGCATTCATCCGCCCTCTGCCTACCGCCCTCCGCCTACTCCTTCCGCTCACCCCTTCATAAACCGCTCGATCACATCGCGATCGAAATAGTTCGTCTCCATGCCGGCATCGATGATGATCTGCTGCGTGTTGATACCACTCGACCGCGGACTGAGCAGAAACGCGACGACGTTCGCCACCTCTTCGGTTTGCACGGCCAGCTTGCGGAGCGTGACTTGCTCGGCGAAGAGGTACGAATCGACATAGTTCG
>JAEUIL010000597.1 GCA_016794255.1 Planctomycetaceae bacterium
TGCTCAGCCGAGCGGTTACAGATTCGCGTCGACGGTCAACTCGACGAACAACTACGCTCGCCGATGGCGCAACGCAATGTGCGGAACTCGACGTTCGCCGGCGGGCGATTGGCGCTCGGCGATCGGCACATTGTCGAGGTCGTCGGGTCGGATGCGAAGTTAGTCGCCGTCGATTGCAAGTCCGCGCCCGAGCGACGTTGGCTGGGCATCGACAGTCCGCACTGGCAACTTGGCGGTCGCAAGCCACAGCCGTTCGTTTCACAGTGGGGTGCGCCTTACGGAGGCCAGCAACTACAATTGCCGCCAGGCGAGACGATTCAGATCGATCTCCCTGCCACGTTCATTTCGCTCGCCTACGTCGATCGGCCCGACGGCGGTCGGGCGGTCGTCGAGATTAATGATCGCGTCGTGCTCGAACAGCCGACGAACCGAGCGTTTTCGACCACTAGCGGTGAAGAGGTGTGGAGCGAGAACCGTCGCGGCATCGGCCCTTTGCCGTATGGCATGCACTCGGTGCGCATTCGCGCCGTGGATGGTCCCGTCGCGGTGCTGGGGCTCTTTAGCTACGACACGCGGGCCAATCGTACTCAGGAACGCGTCTTGCGTGGCTCGGCGTATCCGGGCGAGACCATCACGTTCTCGACGCCATTTCAGACCCGACCACTCGTGCAAGTTGTAGGCGGGTTGTCGCACAAAGTCGCCGACACCACGGCGCGTCAAATCACCTTTGGGGGTAGCGGTCCGGGGACTTACGAAATCGTCGGTGAGTGACGTCATGGAATACTCTACGTTTCGATTCTCCCGCCGCGAGTGCTTGAACCTCGGAGTCGCTGGATGCGCAAGCTCGCTTGTCGCGCCCACGTTGGCTCAATCGCCCGCTAAGCTTCTCTCCCGGCCTGTGGCAGCAGTCGTGACCGTCTATCGGCGAGGTTCTCATGCCGACGTGTTGCTCACGAAACTGCTCAAAGGTTGGTTGCACGATGGCGGTGCTGGACCTGCGCTGAAGTTGGCAGCGATCTACGTCGATCAACCCGATACCAGCGACTACGGCCTCAAGCTATGCCAAGAGCACGGCGTGCCGCGCTTCGCATCGATCGAGCAAGCGGTTACCGTTGGCGGGCGTTCCATACCCGTTGACGGCGTGTTGAGCATCGGCGAGCACGGGAAGTATCCGCTCAACGAGTGGGGCCAACAACTTTATCCGCGCAAGCGATTCTTCAAAGAGATCACCGATACGTTTGCGAAGTACGGTAGGGTCGTGCCGGTGTTCAACGACAAGCACATCAGCACCGTCTGGAACGATGCCCGTTGGATCTACGAGCGGGCGGTACAGCTGAAGGTGCCGTTCATGGCTGGCTCATCATTACCGGTGAGCTACCGCAGTCATCCGCTCAACGTCCCGCTTGGTTGCGAACTGGAAGCGGCCGTCGGCATTGGCTATAGCGGCCTCGACATTTATGGTTTTCATGCGCTCGAAGCCTATCAATCGATCGTGGAGCGGCGCAAAAACGCCGAGCAGGGCGTGAAATGGGTGCGTTGCCTCGAAGGCAAGGCCGTATGGGAAGCGGTCGATGCGGGTTGGGCCGCGGACGATGTATTGCAAGCGGTCTATGAAACGATTCCTCACAACGCCGCAAGGGTGCGAGACGACAAACGCCCAATTCTCTTTCAGTTCGAGTATCTCGACGGTTTTCGCGGCGCGGTGTTGATGTTGCAAAGTGCACGGTTGTCGGGCGTGGGAGTTCGTCGAAGAGGTCAGCCGATGCAGGCCACAGGCTTTGAAGAGCGGATTGAACCCGCGCATCCGCACTTTGCGTATCTGCTGAAAGCGATCGAAACCCTTGTTCACAGCGGTCGAGCACCCATCCCTATCGAGCGCACACTGCTCACGGGTGGCATTCTGGATCGTGCATTGCGATCGAGATTCCACGCTGGCAAGCGACTCAACACGCCAGAACTGGCCATCAGTTACGCGCCCGTCGATTACCCTCACGCGCCGCAGCCGAACTTACTTGATCCGCCGCAAACGGGTACGTCGAGCGATCGCTAATGCGCAATTGGCGCTCGCGACACGTAGGTAGTGTTGAGTTTGGTTGAATCGCGAGACACGAAGGTAGCCGAGGCCAACCTGACAAGCTTCAGAAATTGCACGCTGAGATGCTGGCGTGGCGGTCGTCCGTCGGTGCGAAAATGCCCTCCAAGAACGACGGCAAAGTGCCTGAATTGAAGACGAAGAAGAACAAGAAGAAGGGGAAAGATTAGCCTTTCCCCTGACCGTTTCCACGCGGCCGACTGCATGAGATCGAAGCCACGATCTTCGCAGTTAGGCGCACTGGCAGTCGGCCGCGTGGGAATTTGACGACGTTTAACTCAACTCAGCACACGCTTAGGGAGCCCCATTGGCATCCACCAAGAACGTGCTGTTGTTGGCCACCGGCATGTACGGCATCCAACCAGCACCCGAGACCGAACGCGAACGAGCGTTGGCACGCGGGTAGAAGATCATACCGGCTTGGATGCTGTACGTTTCATCCCGCGCCGCGGCCACTCCGTTCGATGCACTCGGGATGCCGTACATCACGCTGGTGTAACCCGACAACCGGCACGTGATCGGAATGATCGTGTAGTTGCCGAGCACGAGCGTGTACAAGCTGCCGGTGCCGGGCACAGGTGCCAGAGCGCCAGCGGGGCCGAGTCGCGTTCCTTGAGCAGCACCGATCCACGACATCGATTGTGCACCGCCGCAGAACTTGTGATTCAGGTACAAGTTGTACGTGTTCACCGCACGGTAGCTGACGGCCGGGCCGCCTTGCTGCGCGTTGCGATCGGCGAGCGCCGTCCAGAAACCGATTTCGTTCTGCTCGTTGACCGCGTAGCCGGTCTGGATGCGGAACTGGGTCAGGAACGGCTCGTGTGAGGCCGAACCGAAGTTGTCGTTGACCATCATGTCGTACAACAACCCGAAGCTGACCGGCGAGTCGCAGGTGGCTTTGCGGTAGACACCACCCGTGAAGAACAGCTGCGACTGCATGATCGTCGCTTCGTTACCGGAGGTGCGGCCGCGCCAGTCGTAGCTGCCGTAGCTGCCACCGAGCTGGATGCCCCACGACGAATCACCAATTTGGCGACCGAGGTTCACGCCCGTCGCGCCACCGCCGTTGCCACCGAAGTTGCCGTCGGCCGGGCCGCGGAAACCTTCGCCGTAGCTGTAGATGTAGCCACCCCAACTGCGACCGCAACCGCAGTTGCTGAACCAGATGTCGTCGTCATTGCAGCACGATTGGCAACCGCTGCCGCACGAGTGACCGCAGCTTTGGCCGCAACCTTGACCGCAGGAATTGCAGCCTTCCGTGCAACTGCCATTGCAGCCATTATTGCCGCAGGAAGTGCACGTGGTACTTGCGACCGGCGCCTCGGCCGGCTCTTTACCGAGGTGCTCGTTGAACGCCGTCGGAGCGATCGAGTCACTGTCGCTAAAATCTTGATAGGCTCGTGTCTGAGCCTGAGCGGTCGTGACGAGCAAGCCGCAGGCGAGGGCTTGCCACATCAACCGCCACGGAAAACTTAGACGCATGGAAATCCTCCTGATAAGATGCGCGCCGCCAAAGCGCAAATCTGGAGTGACCGCTAGTGGGCGCTTTCGCGCGGTAATCCCACTACCGGCTTCATCATGCCGATCCGTGCTAGATTTGATTTTGCAGGAACGGCTGATACCTCCGCCTTGAACGGTCTCAGCTCATTCGTTGCATCGGATCGTTGCCGAGAAAACAATCAGAATTGGCCGAGGGTTCCGGGTAACCGTCGCAAACCGCACATTTCGCCAAATTGCGGTAAGACCATGGGGGCAAACGGTTTAGTAACCCAGGGCAAAAGTATCGCGCCGTCGCTCTCGCACGTTGATCCGAATCTGCGACCCTAGCGTTTCTTCCCCACGCAAGTTCCTAATCACCCCGGCCCCGTGCGACTTTGACGATCACGTGGACACAACCTACGACGTCAACCGCAATCAAAAAAAAACGCACCCTGACTGTCACGGAGGGAGCGACAATCAGGGTGCTGGCGGTGAACGAAAACCTAACGATCGTGCTGCGTGGGTTAGTTCTCGCGAATGACCACGAAGCGTTGGCCGCTTTCAGTGCGAACCAACATCAGCACGCCATCTTTGAGTGACGCTGTTTTCATCGCTTCACGGAACTGATCCGTGTTCTCGACCGCTTGCTTACCCACTCGGGAAATCAGCATCCCGGCTCGCAAGCCGGCCGACGCGGCAGGACTGTTGTCTTCCACCTCGGTGATCACGACTCCCTTGTGGTTCTGGAACCCGAGTTGCTCGGCCTCGCGACCCGTTAGGTTCGACACTTCCACGCCGAGCTGCTTATCAAAATGGCCCCGGGCATTGCCGTTCTCACCATCATCCCGATTCACGTTCGATCGCGCCAGGCGACCGAAATCATCCGGCAGCGGCTTCACCACCACCTGCAACGATTGCGGTTTGCCGTCGCGAACCACCTCGACCGGCTGCTTCGATTCAAACGGGCACTTCTCGACGACCTCTTGCAGATCGCGCGGGTTGCGAACCGTCGAGCCCGCAAAGCTCACGATGACGTCGCCGACTTTGAAGCCAGCGTTCTCGGCAGGCTATTCTTGGAACACCTCCGAGTCCAACACACCTTGGTTCTGCTTCACGCCGAACTGCTCGGCCAAGTT
>JAEUIL010000608.1 GCA_016794255.1 Planctomycetaceae bacterium
AACTGGAACGCATTCGCCGACAGCGTGTAATCGACGCCAAGCGTCGCGCGGCCGTAGCTGGTGAATGGCACGGTCAGATCGGCGATCACTGGCGACAAGCTCCGCGCAATCACGGTGATCGTGCCGTTCTCATCGCTGGTAGTGTCGGTGGTGCGGGCGAAGCTCAGCACCGGATCGTTGTCGTCGATCGTGACGGTCAGCGCGGTGTTCGTGCCCAGTTCGCCACCGGTCGGGGTGCCGAGTTGAATCGTGAGCGTCTCGGGCAGTTCCTCCAGTTGATCGTCGGTGACCGTTAGCGTGAAGATCGCCCGGGTCTGACCAGCGGGAATCGTGACGGTCGTGGTGCTTAGTCGATAATCGTGGCCATCGGCCGAGCCGCTCACGACGATCGGCACCGTGACGGCGGTTGGCGCGAGTGAGGAGAGCGTGACACTCAGCGGTACGGTGCCGACCGACTCACTTACGTTGAAATTTCCGCCGGCCAATTGCACGGCGACTAAACTGTCGTTGTCGACAATCGAGAGCGTGTGTGTATTCACTGCTCCGCGCGTGGCATTGGTCGGCGTGCCGATCGTTAAGACGAGCGTCTCGGTCGCCTCGGCTGTGGTGTCGTCGGTGATCGCGACGTCAATCGCCGCGCTGATTTGGCCGGCCGGAATGACCACCGGCAGCGTGGTGCTCACGCTCGCATCGGCGTTCGTCGTCGTGCCGCTGGAGGTGATCGGCACGGTCACGTCGAGTCCCGAGGGTTGAAGGAGACGTACGATTGCTCGAGCGGTTGGAGTTGATTCCACGACGGCTTGCGTCAAGGCAACAAATTGCACCACCGGCGGAGCATCGTTGTCGACAATGGTCAAGGTGTGGACCGGCGTAGAGCCGATGGTGGCATTGATCGGCGTGCCCAATTGCAGCACGACACTCTCGTTGAGCTCATCGAGCGGATCGTTAACCACGTTCACAATGATAATGCCCGAGGTTTGGCCAGCCGGGATCACCAGCGGTGACGCACTCACCGTTCGATCGAGGTTGGTTGCCGTTCCGGCGATGGTGAAGGGGATCGTGGTTGTCACCAGGTTTGCCGCTGTAAGCACGACGGTAATCGAAACATTACCGGCGGACTCGGCAGCACTCGAACTGCTAATCGCGAATCGGGCTCGAGGCGCTTCATCGTCGTCCACGATCAAGGCAGCGACTTGTTGGACGCCATTCTCGGTGCCTCCCGAGACTCCATTGACATCAATAAGCAGCGTCTCGTCTGATTCATACGTAATGTCATTGAGCCCCGTTAGCGTGATGGAACCGATCGTGCTGCCAGCGGGAATGGTGATGGTTGTGGCGCTGGCACTAAAGTCAATGCCGCTCGCGGCCACGCCGCTGAACGACAACTGGACCGTGACCGGTTGCGTCGAGGGGTTGGAGAGCCGAGCGGAAACGGTGGTCGTGCCGCCGTTCTCGCCGAAACTGCTTGGCGAAACAGCGAGATTCACCAGTGGCGCGGTATCGTCCTCGCTAAGAATGCCCGTGACATGCTGCACGCCGTTCTCACTGCCGTTGGTGACACTTGTAATGTCAACCGTTAGTGACTCGTCACCTTCGAACGTAATGTCGTTAAGCCCGGTGAGTGTGACGGAGCCCATGGTGCTGCCGGCAGGAATCACGATCGTCGTGCCGCTGGCGCTATAGTCGACGCCGCTGGTCGCCGCGCCGCCGAACGCGAGATTCACCGTGACCGCCTGGGTCGAGGGGTTGGTGAGCGTCGCCGTCACTGAGGTCGTGCCGCCATTTTCACTGAAGCTGCTTGGCGCGAAGGCCAGATTCACGAGCGGCGCCGTGTCATCTTCGCTGATCGTGGCAGAAATTTGTTGAACGCCGTTCTCGATGCCGCCGGTCACACCGTCGATAGCAATCGTTAGCAACTCGTCTTGCTCGTAAGTAATGTCGTTTAGGCCAGTCAGTGTCAGTGAGGCCGCTGTATCACCCGCCAGAATCGTAATGGTCAGGTCACTGCTATAGTCGACGTTGACGCTGGCGGCGCCATCGAACGCTAAGTTGACCACCACGTTCTGCGTCGAAACCGCGTTGAGTGTGGCAGTGACGATCGCAGTGCCAGCATTTTCGCCAAAAGTGCTGGAGCCGATCGTGAGATTCACTAGCGGAAGTGGTTCATCATCGAGGATGTTCAACGACGCTTGTTGAATGCCGTTCTCGGTGCCATTATCAACACCGGCGACGTCAACGATCACACTCTCATTCGCATCGATGAGTGTGTCGTCCAGACTGACAACGGTCAGGGATCCAGACGTACTGCCGGCGGGAATCGTGATCGTCGTATTGCTGGCGGTGTAGTCGACATCGAATGTCGCCATGCCGCTAAACGTCAGATGCACGGTGACATCTTGTGTCGAAGGATTGGACAACGTGGCCGTGACGACAGCCGTGCCCAGGTTTTCGGCAATGATTGACGGTGAGCGCGAAAGGGTGACGCTGGGGGCCGAGTCGTCGTCAAGTATCGTCGTCGTGACCTGTTGCAAGCCGTTGGAAATGAGCCCATTCGTGACATTGAGGATGTCGACGGTCAACGACTCGTTACCTTCAAACGTCGCGTCATTCAGGCCCGAGAGCGAGATCGAACCCGCGGTTTGGCCAGCAGGAATGAAGATCGTCGTGCCGCTGGCGCTGTAGTCGGTGCCACTGGTCGCGTTGCCGCCGAAGCCAAGCAGCACGGTGACGTCTTGTAGCGAGGCATTGGAGAGCGTGGCCGTGACCGTTGTGGCTCCCGCGTTTTCAGCGAGACTCGGATTCCCGATGGCGAGCGCGACCGAAGGGATGGCGACGATGGTGAACGACGCGGTCACGACCGTGGACTGTGGATCGGCGACTCCTGCCGTGGTGCCGTTATCCTGAGCCGTGTACTGGAAACTCGCGAGCCCGCTGAAACTCGGGTTAGGCGTAAAAATCACGTCGGTACCACTGATCGCCACGGTGCCGCCGATGGGGGCATCGACCGCGGTGATGGTCAACACCTGCGGTGATTCGTTCGTCGGGCCGGCGGCATCATTGCTGAGAAGGGTCGTAAACGGAATCGTGCGAACGCCGCTACCTTGCTGTACGGCACTTAGGGTATCGTTACTGCCGACAGGCAGGTCGTTGACCTCGGTCACGTTGACCACGAAGGTGCGCACGACGGTGTCGACGCCCCCTTGCCCGGCCCCACCGTCGTCACGAACTGTGACCGTAATGGTGACCATGCCAGACACGTTGGCAATGGGAGCGAAGCTAAGTGAACCGGTGGCGCTAGGGCTGGTGTAGTTCACCGTGGGGTGCGGAATGATGGATGGATTGCTCGATGTGGCCGTAATCGTGAGGATCTGCTGCGACTCGCCAGCGCCAGCCGAGATGCCGGACAGCGAGACGGTTTGCAGCGCGGCATCCTCGGTGATGACCCTATCGACCAAGGGATCCAATGTCGGCGCGAGATTGAGGCTGGCATTTCTAACCACGGTGAACGAAGTTTCGACCGCTTGATTGAGCGAGTCGGTCGCTCGCACCGTGATGGTCGCGGAGCCCGTGTTGACGCCGGCAAACGTGAGCGTGAGTCGGCCGGTGGTGCTGTTGATCGCCGCGGCGGAGACCAACGCCGGATTTGTGTTGCTGACGACGGTGTAGCTCATCCCGGCATCAAGGGTCACATCATCGGCAAAGGCGGCGAACAGATCAAAGCCTAGCGTCGCCGCATCGATGCCAATCGTTCGGTTAGCAATACCGGTGGTCGTGGGGCCGTTGTCACTGAACACGAAGAGTTCGTTGCCCACCTGGCCGTCATAGGCCTGGAAGAACAACCGATTGCCCAGGGCGAACAGGTTCGTCGGATACGAGTCGGACAGGCCCGGGAACAGGTCCTGCACAACGGTCGTCCCAACACAGGTGCCATCGCTGCGCCAGAGTTCAAAGCCCTTAACGGAATCAAAGGTGCGGAAGAAGAGCGCGTTGCCGACGGCGGTGAGTTGGGAGAGGGTGGACGACGTTGGACCGGGGGTAATGTCGCGTACGAGGACCGTACCGGAACTGGTGCCGTCACTACGGAAGAGTTCCGTGCCCGTACTGGAGGTCAATGCCGTGAAGAATAGCGTTCCGTTGACGTTAATCAAGTTTTGCGGCGAACTTGAACCTCCACCCACGACAATGTCGGCAACGATGGTGGTTCCGGCGCTGGTCCCGTCGCTACTCCATAGTTCTGTACCGAGGGCCGAGGTAAACGCAGCAAAGAATAGTTTGTTGTTTATAATGATGAGATTACTGATCGAGGATGAACCGATACCGGGATTGATATTCGCCACCATGAAGGTGCCGGCTGAGGTGCCGTCGGTTCGCCAGAGTTCAGTTCCATTGATGACATCGTTCCCAGCAAAGTAGGCAATCCCATTGAGCACTACGGGAGCCGTCGTAGTTTGGAAACCGCTGGCAGTGCCCGAGGCAATGTCGGCGACCTGTGTCGTGCCGATCGTAGTTCCGTCAGTAATCCAGAGTTCGTTACCGGTTGCGGTTTGATTGAATGAGAAGAGCAGCTTGTTATTCAGGGGCAAGAAACTGCCAAGCGTGGAACCCGATGCACCCGGAACCAAGTCGGCTACCAACGAAGTGCCTGAACTCGTGCCATCGCTCTTCCATAGCTCTAGACCTGTCGCGGGACTCGAGGCTTGCAGGAACAGCGTGCCATTTACATTGAAGAAACTGCCGAATGTGGTGCCCGATGATCCTGGGGTGAATTCGTAAACCATGGACGTGCCGCTACTAGTGCCGTCGGACTTCCACAGTTCGGCACCATTGGTAGAAGTAAACGCGGCAAAGTAGACGGTGCCGTTAACGTTGACCATGCGGGTCGGTCCGCCTGGCGTGCTGCTGGTGGAGATGTCGGCCACGAGCCAGGTACCCGCCTGCGAGCCGTCGGTCCGCCACAGTTCGCGACCTCGAACACCGTCGTCGGTTTCAAACAGCACAATGCCGTTGAGATTGACGGCGTTCGCGGGCAGTGCATCGGTCGTCCCGGGGTTCATGTCTTGAAGTAAAATAGTTCCCGCAGACGTGCCATCCGAGGTCCACAGTTCGCGACCCGTTACAAGGTCATTGGCGCGGAAGAGAATTCGATCTCCTAGCGACATGCCATTCGAGATGGAAGCTGCGACGGAACCGGTGACAATGTCACGAGTAAGCGTCGTGTTGGAACTGGTACCGTCGGTACGCCAGAGTTCAATGCCGCGCACGCTATCTGTCGCGGTAAAGAACAAGTAGTTGTTCGTGGCAACCAGATTGCCGGGGGAGGAGCCAGCATTTCCAGCGGCGATATCGGCTACTTGCACAGTCCCCGCATTCGTGCCATCGGATCGCCAAAGTTCTGTACCACCACTGCCGGAAGACGCGGAAAAATAAAGCTGATTGTTAAAAGCCGTGAGATTCGATGGAGTAGAACTAGTAGTTCCCACTGCGATGTCGCGAACCATGGTTGTTCCGGTGATCGAACCATCGGTGCGCCATAGCTCATTTCCAAAGGTAGAATTCGTCGCCGCGAAATACACGACATTACTAAGCGTCGCCAAATTACCAGGAGAACTCGACGTTGCCCCCGGAGCAATATCACTAAGCATGAACGTGCCGGCCGTGGTGCCGTCACTGCGCCACAGTTCGGCGCCCGCGACAGTTGTCGAGGTGACGAAGAACAACAAGTTGTTTGCGACTAGCAGGTTGTTGAACGATGAACCGGTGGTTCCCGGCGTGATATCAGCCGTGAGAAAGGTCCCTGTGCTCGTGCCATCGGTACGCCACAATTCGCTGCCGAATGTGGCCTCGGTCGCAGTAAAGAGCAGCGTAGAGCCCACGACACGGAGGTTACCGACGGTCGTTGAAGCCGAACCCGGCGAGATATCGCGCACCATTTGAGTGCCGCTGCTAGTGCCGTCGCTACGCCATAATTCCGCACCTGTCGGCGAGTCCGTGGCCGAGAAGTACAGGGTGCCGTTAAAGTTAGTTAACTGTGAAGGAAATGACGTTGAAATTCCCGGCGCAATATCCTTCACCATGAATGTACCTGAACTGGCACCATTGGATCGCCATAGTTCGGCACCATTCGTTGAGTTCGAGGCACTGAAGAACAGAATGCCATTGACGTTTACTAGGTTTGCGGGAACGCTACTTGAGGTTCCGAGGAAAATGTCGCTTACCATACCTGTTCCCGCGGTTGTGCCGTCGGTCGACCACAACTCGGTTCCCGTTGCCACGTCATTAGCCGCGAAGAAAACCCTGTTCCCCACTACGGTCAAGTTCGTGATCGAGCTGCTGCGTCCGCCGGCACGAATATCCTTCAGCAAGTACGTTCCCGTGGGAGTGCCGTCGCTGCGCCATAACTCGGTGCCGCGGGCGTAGTCGAAGGCCGTGTAGATCGCGATGCCGTTGAGATTGACGGCGGTTGTGGGATCGCTGTTGGCGGGCAGTTGGTTGATGTCGCGAGTGAGCGTGATTGCCGTTCGCGGCGAGAACGTGAAAGAAATGCTGTCGGTCGACGAACGTGAATCAGGAACGCCAAACGTGGTGCCATCGTCGGTGATCGTGAACGCGAACGAACCGCTTCCCGAGATACCCTGCGGAGCGATAAACCGCATCTGCTGGAATTCGGTGTAATTGAGAATAGACCCGACCGTGAGCGGAATCGTATCGGATGAGCGGACCAGCGAGCCGATCGCTGGAGAGGGCACACTCGTCAGCGTAAAGGTCAGCGATTGGTTGTATTCATCCGACGAGGGGCCACCAACATAAGCGAAGTTATTAAGACCGATCGGGTTGGCGTACCCATCGGAGTACAGCTTTAGCGTCTCCGTCGGGCCCGAGAGACGCACCGGCGGGTCATTGGCA
>JAEUIL010000631.1 GCA_016794255.1 Planctomycetaceae bacterium
TGATCAATCGCCAACCTTGCCGCTTGCGTGACATTCGCGAGCTGTTCTACGGCACCGGCGTGGGCGGCGAGAACTACAGCGTCATCGAGCAGGGCAAAGTCGATTCGATGCTGCAATCGTCGGCTCGCGACCGACGCATGGTCTTTGAAGAGGCCGCGGGCATCAGCCGCTTCAAAGCCAAGAAGATCGAGTCTCAGCGACGCCTTGAGCGGGTCGAACAAAATCTCCTGCGGCTCTCGGATATCGTCAGCGAAGTCGAGTCTCGTCTGCGCAGTGTGCGGATGCAGGCGAGCAAAGCCAAGCGGTACAAAGAACATGTCGATCGATTGCAAGCGCTGCGCACGTATGTCGCCATGGTCGATTGGCGCACGCTGACCGAACGCTTGACGGCGGCCGAGACGCACATTCGCGTGATTAGCGATCAACGCGATGCGACACACGCTGAAGCCGAGTTGCTCGACGCGCAAGTGGTGCAGATCGAAACGCAACTGACGGCGCTGGCCGATGCCGTGCGGCAGGTCGAGACGCGAGCTTCGCAGGTGCGCGAGTGGATCGCAGGTGCCGAGACCGGCATCGAGCACGAACAGCAGCGCTATCGCGATCTTGAAACGGAACTCGCTCGCCATCGCCAACAGTTGGCCGCGCTCGATCTGCGGGCCGGCGACGTTCGCCAGCAGCTCGCCGAGACCGCCACGCAAGTCTCTCTCGCCGAGGGAGATCACCGCCAAGTCGTCGACCAACTGGCCCAGGCCGAGCGACGACTGGACGAATGCACGACGCAGCTCGACACCCTGCGGCGTCAAGAGTCGTATTGTCGCGCCTCGCATGTCGAATCGATGCGTCAGGCCGCCACGCTGGGTGAAGAGATTCGTGGCCATGAAACGCGTCTGCAAGCTGCCGAGGTCACGCGTACAAGCTGCGAATCGCGACTGGTCGAGCTCGAACATTCCCGGGGCGAATTGCAACGCCAGGTCGAAGGTCAACGTGCGGAAGAGACCGCGTTGAGCGCCGCGGCCGAGGCGCGTCACGCGGCGGTCACGGCGGCTCAAAAACGCTTGAGCGGCATGCGTCGTGAGTTGACCGACCGTAGTGTCACGCTCGCCGATCAGCGGCAACGGCATGCCGTCGCCACCGAACGGATCGGGCTCTTAGCCGAGCTTGAAGATCGCCTCGAAGGCATCACGGCGGGTGTGAAGGATGTGCTGCTCAAAGCCCGCGCTCAGGAAAGGCCCTTCCGCCATGTCCGTGGCCTCGTCGCCGATTTGATTCGTGTGGCGGTCGACACCGCGCCGTTGATCGACATCGCGCTCGGTGATCGGACTCAGCTTGTGGTCGTGCATCCTGACGACGAGTTGTTGTCGGTGCTGGTCGAGCAGCCGTATCCCTTTCCCGGCCGCGTCGGGTTTTTGCGGCTGTCGTCGATCGATGTCGAACAAGCCGTCAGTCCCGTCGAACTCACCGGCATGCCGGGCGTCATTGCCCGGGCCGATCGAACGATCGAAGTTGCAGCCGAGTTTGCCCCGATCGCGCAGCATTTGTTGGGACGCACTTGGATTGTCGAGCGCTTGGCCGATGCGGTCCGTCTCGCGCGAGAAACCAACGCCGGCTTGTCATTCGTCACGCTCGCAGGCGAATTTCTCGCCGCTGACGGTGTGTTGACCGTGGGACCACGTCAAGCCGCAACGGCGCTCGTGTCACGTCGCGCCGAGTTGCGTGCCCTGCGGCAATTGATCAACGATCTCGAGACGTCGATCGCTGAAGGGACCGCGCTGTGCGAGCACTTGAGCGAACAAGTCAAGGTGAGTGAGGTGCAAACCGCCGAGTTGTCCCGCGAGCACGTCGAAGCCGTCGATCGCCTCGGCAAGCATCGCGTGCAACTCAAGTCGGTTGAAACGCAGTTGTTGCAAGTCGACGATCAGCGTACCCGGCTGCTCACGGAACTCGAAACGACCGCCAAACTGAAGATCGAAACCGAGCAAGCGCGCGAACTGGCTCAACAAAAGCTCGCCGATGCCGAGGAACAAACCCGTTCGGCCGATGAGCAACTGCGAGCGATCGCCGAACGCGTGGCCACCGTTGTGCTGACGCGACAAGAGGGAGAACAAGCCGCCACGGCCGCCAAGGTCGAACTCGCCAAGAGCGAAGCGCATCTCGCGGCACTCAAGTCTCGCCAACAACAAATCGAACGCGATCGGCTCGAACGTCAACGGGCGGTCGAAGAACATCGCCAGCATCTGCGGCAATGCGAAGAACGACTGCGGCTCTCGCAGTTGGCCGTGCTCGCGCGGGAATCGCAACTGGCCGACTGGTATCTGCTTAAGGAGTTGCTGGCGCGTGACGTTGCCGCTCAACAAGCCGACCACGACGCCCAGCGCGAACAACGCGGGTTCATGGCGTCGCGGGCTCAGCAAATTCGCAATGCTATGCGCAAGCTCGAAGAACAACTCCGCACGCTCGATCTGCAAGCGCACGAAGTGCGGCTGGAACGGCAGACATTGGCCGAGCGGATGCGCGACGACTACGGCGTCGAGTTGCATGAGGTGACTGAGCAGGCCGAGAGCGCCGAGTCTCGGGAACGGACCGAAATCGAACAAGAGATCGTCGATCTGCGACGGAAGATCAATCACCTGGGGAACGTCAATCTCGATGCGCTCGACGAACTGGCCGACCTCGAAACCCGCTTCGCGTCGTTGTCGACCCAGCATCAAGACTTGACCAAAGCCAAGCAGGTGCTGGAGCAGATCATTCAGAAGATCAACGTCGACAGCCGTCGGCTGTTCGTCGACACGCTCGAAGCCGTGAAGCTCAATTTTCAGTCGTTGTTCCGCAAGCTGTTCGGCGGCGGCCAGGCGGATATTGTCCTTGAAGAGAACGTCGATGTGCTCGAAAGCGGCATCGACATCGTCGCACGTCCCCCGGGCAAGGAACTTCGCAACATCTCGCTGATGAGCGGTGGCGAGAAGACAATGACCTGCGTGGCGCTGTTGCTCGCGATTTTTCAGTACCGACCGAGTCCGTTCTGCGTGCTGGACGAAGTCGACGCGGCGCTCGACGAGGCGAACATCGAGCGGTTCAGCGGCGTGCTCAAAGAGTTTCTATCCTGGACGCAGTTCATCGTCGTGAGCCATTCGAAGAAGACGATGACCTGCGCCTCGACGCTCTACGGCGTGACGATGCAGGAGTCGGGCGTGAGCAAACGCGTCGCGGTCCGTTTTGAAGACATCCACGACGATGGCCGCATTTCGCTCCGCGACGACAAAGGCGACACCGAAGCCGCGTAGCTTAGCCGGCACTTTATCTGCTACCGGCAGCGGACCACCGCGAACTCGGGTGGTTTCTCACATTCGCCGCGTGGCCATTCTCGGAATCGAGCGCCGAAGCGTCGTATTCCCTCATTCGCGGGGAGGTCGCATACGAAGGTGACGCTAGAACGTCAGTGGCTGGCGACGTCAGTCGAGGTATCAGTGTGCTTAAGGCCGTTGGATAGCCACCTTCGAGATCAAATTGCATTTTTCTGCCGACTCTTCATGCCCACTTTACGCCTCGGACTGTGCTGTGCTTTTCGTGAGCAGCCGATCAAGTTTCGCACGACCACGGTTACCGCAGTGTTACGTCTTTCGCGGTCGGATCGCTTGAGTAAATTGTCGACGCTTTGCTTGGAGAATGCCCGGGCGTTGTTCGGGGCGCTCGAGTATTGCTCGCAAAACGGAATCGGCTGTTTTCGGGTGAATAGCCAAATTTTGCCGTGCAAGACACACTCGGAAGCGGGCTATCGGATCGATGAACTCCCGGGGCATGACGAAATCATTCGCACCTTTCAGCGCTGCGGCGAATTCGCTCGGCAGCATGACATCCGCACCTGCTTTCATCCGGATCAGTTCGTGGTGTTGAATTCACCCAAGCCAGATGTCGTGGAAAAGTCGCTCGAGGAACTCGACTACCAGGCGGAAGTGGCCGAGTGGATCGGGGCAGACGTGATCAACATTCATGGTGGAGGCGCTTACGGCGACAAACCTGCTGCCCTCGAACGCTTTGCCCGCTGTTTGGATCGCTTGCCGCCGCGGGTGCGTGAACGATTGACGATCGAAAATGACGATGTCACGTACACGCCGCGCGACTTGTTG
>JAEUIL010000637.1 GCA_016794255.1 Planctomycetaceae bacterium
ATAGTGCGCCGCCAACTTGTTGAACATGAATTCGCCGAAGGTCCGCACGAGTTTGTCGGCGTCGACTTGCAGCAGTTCGGAAAGACCGCCGACCAGCGTGAACAATTCCTGGTCGGGATACGTGCCGGCCGAAGTGTACACGCCCGACGAGCCGCTTCGTTCCAGTAGTTCGTCCCACGTCGCGAGGCCGAATCGATCTTCGACCAGATCATTGAGCGTGGTGAAAACAACCCCTTTCATAGGATCACCCAAAGACGAGAGGTGTAAGGCAAGGGCCGCGAATAGCACCATCGAAACCCTATGCCAACTCTGGTCCGAGTCAAAGTGAATCACATGACAAGTCGCTACGATTCCCTGCGTCATGCGGGGGGCCAGTGTGACGTCTGTAACGTGCCTTAGAGTGATCGCTTCATTGATGCGGTTGCTCGCCGCCGGGGTCTGTTGTCTTTCGGCGACAACCATGAATAAAGACCACGTCATGGAAAAACCTTGCGTACTACTCCGATCGCCTCACCAGAGCTTTATGAGATAGAGTTGTTTTGAAGAGCGGCGGCTGACATCTTCTATTCGTCCCCGGCGGAGTCCCACTCGTGATCCAACCACGTGTTCTGTTCGTCGATGATGAAGCGCCTTGGCTGCGGTCGGTTGAGCGGGCCCTGCGCGTGCGGCATATCGAGTGGCAGGTCGAGTACTTCCAGCATGGCGAAGATGCCTTGCAGCGTCTCAACGAGACTCCGTTCGATGCCATCGTGAGCGACATGAACATGCCGGGCATGGATGGCGCGACACTGCTCGCGGCCGTAAAGCAACGGCATCCCGAGCTTGTGCAAGTCGTGATGTCTGGTCTGAATGACGTCGAACTCAAGGCGCGACAGGCGGTGGGAAGCGCCTGTTATCTGTGCAAGACCGCCCCCATCGAGCGACTGATCGAGGCGCTCGACCAAGGACTGGCCCTGAAGGGAATGTTCTACGAACGCACATTCGACCGACTGGTTCACTCTCTGAAAGCGCTGCCGATCTTGCCTGATCTGGACATCCGACTACGCCACGACACCGGTTCGGCTGGCGACATGCTCATCTCGTGGGCCGAAATCTCGTGTCCATCTTTGGGGCTCGAGTTTCGCGTGCTGCTGCACCAACGCGAGAACGCGACGGACCTGATGTCAGCTTAGGGGCAAGGTGATGCCCTTGACTGCTAGGTCTTAGCAATGTTGGTGAGTCACGCTGAGGTGGCACTTTAGCTGACGGGATGTTCCTCGGGTGTGTCAACTGACGTATCTGGCTTGTTTAGGGGCTGGCGTCTTTCTCGACGACTTCGCGCGGCAGCAGTAACTCCGCGGTGTTGCGTGCGAGGAACGGGGGGACGGTCATGAGCGTTTTGTCGCCCGCACAACTGTAGAAGCTCCACAGCTTGCCATCTTCACCCGGCGGCACGGGCACACTGTAATAGTCCGGCTTGCCATCGAACGTATGCACGGTCCGCCCGCTGCTGTCCCGCATCGATCCGACGCCTTCGCCGAAACCGCCTACAATCTTCGTCCCCCGCGGCACGTAGAAGTAGAGTGTCCAACGGGTGTAGAGTCGCGCGGGGTGCTCGGCGCTCGACTCAACGGTCATCGGTGTGTTCTCGGACCAAGTCGCGGAAGCGCCACCGCCGGCGACGATTTCGATGCGATGCAGGCCGGGGAACGTCGTCGTGAGTTCTACCTGATGATCGTTCTGGTCGGGCTCAACTTCGGCGTGGGCGACCGATTTCCCCTCGGCTTCGAGCAGTGGATAAAGGTCAAGCTTGGTGACCCCGCGATTTGCATAAATGACGCCACCCTTCACGGTGAAGGGGAGCTTCTGCGGGGTATTATCTACCCAAGTGTGATAGATGCGTGGCTGACGGCTGTAACTCCCCATGTTGCCGGTTTTCACCGCGGGTAGCTTTAACGCTGTGGGACGCACGAGATCGTGGCTGAAGGCGACGGAATCGAAATCGAGCAACTTGCGATTGGCAATGCCATCGCGCGACATCACAGAGAGTTCATCGCGCGTAAATGGCGCCTCACTCTTCCATGGGTTCTTGCTCACGGGCGAATTCCATTCCGCGCCGGCGGGGATCTCAACGCTGCGGTCGCGATGATGAAGGTCACGATACAGGCCGAGGGTGTGGATCATCATGGTCGTGCGCATCCGATAAGCATGTCGGATCAGCAACTCGAATGCACTCTGCCGTGCGGCGTCCTTGGCGGTCGAGTAATCAAGCCACAGTTCGGCGTAGCGGGTGTAGAGTGTAAGATCGTCGAGCCGCGCATGCACAGCCACGTCGCTCGTTCGGCCCCGCGCGTCGTGCAATGCGCGATACATCCGGCCCACGAGATCATCGCAAAGCTGCTTCTTGTTACGACGGCTGTTCAGCAATTCATAAAACTGGGCCATGGGTTCGCGAGCGGCACCGAAACAGTTGGCTAGAAACTCCGCGGTGAGGGCATCGGTCTTGTCTGCCTCGCGCACATCCCACAACATCCGCGCGGCAAGATAGTAGCCCAGCCCGTTAGGCCCCCAGTTGTCACTTGACTCTGCCGAGAGAAACCGGGCGTGCCGCTCGTGAAAGTGCGGAATCGTTGATCGCAGGTACTCGATATCGCCGCCGCGGGCACTGCCCGGCAGATCACGGTCCCATGTATTGACACTGTAATACTCGCGGATACCGAGCATCGTGGCCTGCTTCGACCAACCATCCATGAGTTGATCAACCGTGAATCCGCCGTGAATGAAACTGGTCGCGACGCTAATTACCACACTCGGATGGACCTTCAGATTCGGCGGGGGCGAATGCTCGTTGTAGGCGTACATGCCGATCAGTTTGTCGGGGTATTTCGCCGTCACAGCGTCGGCCACAGTGTTTGCCAGCGTCACCGCGCGATCGGTAATGCTGCCGAGTTTCGCGCACTCTGCGCACTCGCACCATCCGCCACCGTCACTCGGATCGATCGAGATCGAGTGACGTGATGGATCGGCAGCGAACTGCGCGAGCGCATCGGCGGCAATCAACATGCGTAGGTTGGGATTGGCGATGCAAAACTTTGTGGATCGCCGCTCGCTTTTGACTAGGCCCAGATACTCAGGGTGCTCGGCAAACGCGTTCTTGTTGCGATGCAAGATACCGTCATACGCGTGTCCCGAGTTCAGTTCGACACCTGCGACACAACGGTTTTTTTCGCACCACTCGCGATAGGGTTCTTTCGCATAGTCCCAGGCACCGTAGCCGTACCAGATACGTCGCGCGAGATACGAGGGCTTCTCGAGCGTGTCGACATCGAGCGATACGTCACGTTTACGCGGAACGATCTCCCAATGTTTCCCCGGAAAGTACTGTCGGTAGCCGATTCGATGCAGCAAGTCCCAAACCGCATGTCGCACCGCAAGCTCTGTGCTGCCGAGCAACAGCAGGCCGTTCGTATGCGATCGCAGGAGATAGTTCTCGCGATCCGTGGTGGCCATACTTCGTAGCGCGTCGTCTTCGGCGAACTGTGGGAAATCCGTCGCCAAGCCCACGACGATCCCCGCAGTACCGTTTCCCGTCGTGATCTCAAAACGTGCCTCGGTGATCTTTTGCAGGTGCTCCGCAAGTGTTTGCGCGTGCTGCTTCACTATGTCCGAGGCTTCAGCAGCAATGACAATCGATTGCCGCGCTTTGCCCTCAGTCGCAATGACGACGGGGTCCGCGCAGGCGTAGGTGACACTTATCCCGAAGAAAGCAAGAATTAGCAGGATCGTTTTCATAAGGATCAGGGACCGTGGCGGAATGACAATTAGCACCAGCTTAGCGGATCAGGGGTGAAGTTAGCGGTCTACAGTTTGCTTTGCCACACTCCGAACCGCAATGTTGGTCCGAAAGGGTAGCGGCTTGCGCAATCCGGCTCAACACATCGCGGCATTCTTTGTGAGTTGAAATCGAACAATCCGCGAGGACATTCTATCATGATACCGTAAAGCCTCGACGTGAAAGTCGCGCCGCATGACATGAGCCACTACACCCCGGGCGATCGCATGGCCGCCTCGCAAAAGCGCGACGAAGCCCAGTCGGAACTGCTTGCCAAGTTGATCGACAAGCTCAAGGCGGTGAAAGAAGCCGACGGTCATTCGCTGTTCGATCACACGAGCCTCGCGTTCGGCAGCAACATTCGCACGATTCACTATCTGGACAACTGCCCGACGTTGCTCGCCGGCGGCGGTGCAAACATCACGCTCGGTCAGCATCTGGTGCTAGCCAAGGACACGCCGCTGTGCAACGTTTGGCTGACGCTGCTCCGCGGAATCGGTTGCGAAGTGCCGCGTCACGGCGACAGCACGGATGTGGTGAAAGAACTCGCGGCATAAGCTAGATGCGATTTTTGCCAGGCCGTGCAGTTTCAGGTACATAACCGGCTGATTTCTGGTTAAAATCGGGCTTCCGTTTTGACCGTCGTTCGTCCCGCATCGGCCTTTTACGATCGCCATGAAATCGTTCCGTAACTTTCGTTTGCTGCTCGCGTTTCTGGTGATTTCGTGGTTCACCGTGGCGACCGCTGGGCGTGCGTTCTCCGCGGAACTGCCGCTGACATTCGTCAACAAGCATTGTGTTGATTGTCACAACGGCACGACAGCCGAGGGGGGCTTTCGAGCGGACCTGCTGAGCAAGAACTTGACCGAAGCGGCAGGTCACCCAGCGTGGAGTCGGGTCCTGGCACGCGTGCAAAGTGGCGAGATGCCTCCGCCGCAAGACGTGGAGCGTCCGACGCTCGCGGAAGTCAACGATGCCCTCACCGCGCTGAAGTCCGCGTTTCATCAAGATGCCCACGCTCGGCATGGTGCCGCCGGTCGAGTGCGCGTGCGGCGGCTCAATCGGCTCGAGTACGAGAACACGGTCCGTGACTTGCTCGGCATTGAAACGTCGTTGCGAGATTTGTTGCCCGAGGACGATCTGCGCGACGGCTTCAGTAATCAGTCGGCCGCTCTAAGCATCTCGCCCGTTCATATCCAACAATACATGGCCGCGGCGGATCGAGCGCTCGAAGCGGCCAGCGTCCGCCAGGCACAGCCCGAGACAAAGGCGCATCGCTTCGCGTTCGATCACGAAGCCGAAAAGCCCTGGTCGGCCTATGCTCATAATCGGTTGCAATGCAACCTGCACGGCGAGAACCTGCACTTCTTTCTCGACACGCACATTGAGGTGCCCGTGGCCTTGCGGCAGTTCGAGGCCGTGACCCGCGAGACGCCCGGCAAGTATCGCATTCGCGTCACCACCGAGTCGCGTGACACGACCAACGGCGAGGACTTGATCTATAGCGTATGGGTCGCCGCCGGCGGTAAACGCAAGGAACTGCTCGGCCACTTCAACGCGAAGCATCGGCGAGATACCGTCGTCGAGTTGACGCGCAGCTACGAACGGGGCGAGACGATCATCATCGCGCCGTATCGCATGGCCAAAGTGCGGATCGACGCAGGCTACAGTGTCTATCTGCCCGACAAGCCGGAGAAGATTCCCAAAGGCTGGCATCACATCAGCAATCCGAATCCACCGATCGCCACGGTAGGGCCCGCGATCGTGGTGAAGCCCGTCGAGATCACGGGACCGCTGCATGACCGTTGGCCCACCGCAGGACATCGGCTGTTATACGGCGACGAAGCGGAACTGGCTCCCGCCGCGGAGATCGCCAAATCGGCGCGGGTACCCGATGCGATCTTGCGACCGGTCAAGGCGTATCGTCCCCTCAAGGACCCGCTGACCGTGCGGCTGCCGGCCGACAAGACCGAAGCATCGGTTCGCGCGACGTTGAACCAATTCGTCAGCCGCGCCTTCCGTCGGCCGGCGAGCGCCGCGGAAGTCGAGTCTTACCACGCCATGGCTCGCGAACGATTGGCCAAGGGAGAGTGTCTCGAAGTCGCGCTCAATGCCGCGCATCGCGCCGTGCTCTGTTCGCCCGAGTTTTTGTTTCTGGTCGAGCAAAGGCCGCAGCTGAATAGCCACGAGTTGGCCGCGCGGCTGTCGTATTTCCTCTGGCGAACCCCGCCGGACGATACGCTGCGTGAGCTTGCCGACCAAGGCGAGCTCACCAAGCCCGCGGTTCTGAAGCAGCAAGCCGCTCGGCTGATCGCTTCGCCGCGCTTCGAGACGTTCGTCGACGATTTCTTGGCGCAATGGCTCAACCTGCGCGAGATCAACGCCACGACGCCCGACCGCGATTTGTTCCCGGAGTATTTCGAAAGCATCGGCGATGGCCGGCAGGATGTGCTGCTGCACGAGTCACTCGTCGGAGAAACGCGTGCTTATTTTCGCGATCTTGTCCAGAGCGATCTGGGCGTGACGATGCTCGTGTCGGCCCCGCATGCGTTTCTCAACCAGCGGTTGGCCGAGCATTACGATTTGCCCCCGTTGTCGGGCGCAACGTTGCAGCGAGTCAATCTGCCCGCCGACAGCGTGCGCGGCGGTTTGCTCACTCAGGCGAGCATTCTCAAAGTCACGGCCAACGGTGCGAACACCTCACCGGTGCTCCGCGGAGCATGGCTGCTGGAGCGGATCGTCGGGACACCCTCGCCCCCGCCGCCGCCGAACGCCGGTGGCATCGAACCCGACACACGCGGCGCGACCACCATTCGCGAGCAACTCGCCAAGCACCAAGCGGTCAAGACCTGCGCGGGCTGTCATCAAAAGATTGATCCGCCCGGCTTCGTGCTCGAAGCGTTCGATCCGATCGGCCGGCAACGCGAGTTCTATCGCACGACCGAAACCGGCGAGAAGCTGAAAGATGCCAAGGTGTTTTTCGGCGCTCATTACGGCGCAGCAAAGTATCTTAAAGGTGCGGCAGTCGACACTCGCAGTCAACTGCCGGGCGGAATCGATGTCCCCGACGTTCGGGCGTACAAGGCGGCGCTCGCCGCGCGGCCCGAACTGCTCGCCCGTGGGATTGTGCGGAAGCTGGCCACCTTTGCCACGAGCGTGAGTGTCGAAGTGGGCGACGAACTGGCCGTGGATGCGATTTTGCAGAAGTCTCAAGCGTCGGGCTTCGGTCTGCGCACGTTGATTCACGAAGTCGTGCAGAGCGAACTGTTCACAAACAAGTAATAGCGATTACATTCAAGATACGATCGATCTCCGTCACGTCAGGTTCACCCATGAAACCGCTGCCTCGCCGTCTCTTCCTGAAACACGCTGGCATTGCCCTTGGTCTGCCGCTGTTGGACTCGATGTTGCCCGCCGGCAGTCTCGCGGCCACGTCAACGATCGCGCCGCGTCGCATGGTGTGCATCGGCGTGCCGTTCGGCTTCGATCCCGCCGCGTTTGTGCCCGTGACCGCCGGCCGCGACTATGTGTTGCCCGCGCATCTGGCCCCTTTGGCAGACTTCCGCAATGACTTTACGGTGATCAGCGGCTTGAGCCATCCCAACACGGGCGGTGGCGGTCACAAGGCCGAGGCCGTGATGCTCACCGGCGCGCCCTATCCAGACTATTCGCACAATCTCAAGAACACGATCTCGGTGGACCAGGCCTTTGCCGCCCGATTTCGGGGTGAAACGCGTTATGAAAGCTTGGTGCTGACCACCGGCGGCGGCTCGCTTTCGGTCACGGCCAACGGCGTGTCGATTCCGGCCATCGATCGTCCCTCGGCCGTGTTCAAGAAGCTATTCCTCGCGGCGACTCCCGTCGAAATGGAGGCCGAGCTACGTCGCATCGACGAAGGCCGTAGCATGCTCGATTTTGTTGGCGAACGGGCCAAGAAACTCAATCGCCAAATCAGCAGCGCCGATCGCGTGCGGGTCGAAGAATACTTTGAATCGGTTCGCGATGTGGAACGCCAACTGAAGATGGCCCGCGAATGGGTCAATCGCCCGAAGCCACCTGCCGTGGGCGGCGAGCCGAAAGACATCGCCGACAATCAACAGCAAAAGGCGAAGTTCCAGCTGATGATTGACATGATTTATCTGGCGCTGGTGACCGATTCCACGCGGGCCGTGAGCATCATGACGTTCGCCATGCATCACGATCTTTCGCATCACGGCAAGGAGCCGAAGAAGCTCGCGGCTTGTCGGCAGGTCGAGGCCGAATTGATCCAAACCTTCGGCGGACTACTCGCGAAGCTCAAGAACGCCAAAGAAGGAAGCTCGAACTTACTTCACTCGACGATGGTGCTGATGACCAGCAACCTGCGTGACGGCAACACGCACTGGACCTACAACCTGCCGACGATCCTGGCCGGAGGTGGCTTCCGTCACGGCCAACATCTCGCGTTCAATCGGCCTTATTTGGAAGAAGTGAATCAGGAACTCAACGCCGCGCCCGACGCGAAGTTCAACCCCGAGAAGAAAATCCCGCTCATGGGCCAAGATCAACAGCCGTTGTGCAATCTGTACACGTCAATGTTGCAAAAGAGCGGCCTTGAGATCGAACGATTCAGCACCGCCACCAGCCCGCTATCGGGGCTGGTGTGATGTCGACTGAGGTCGTCGTCCGACACATCTGCGAGGATCCCAGAAAACGTCAAATGCGTTACTCGCGCTCCGAACGTTTTTCGAGAGCCGGCCCCAGATACGGTCGCCTCTGGGAAACGTCCATGTCAGCAAGCTTATAGGTTAACGGTCTCGACTTGAACGCAAGCTCCAGGTCGTGCGCACCTAGTGGAGAAAAGAGACGACCTGGCCGGACTCGCCAATGTTCCGTAATCGGCAGTTCACGAAACATTGCTACCGGACTTAGTTTATCATGAATTTGGCAACTTACGAGCCGAATGAATTCCCTCGTGCGTCAAGTTGGGAATCGTATCGCCGCTGACAATGCCATCTCTCAATTGTTGCTCCACAAGGCTTGATCGGTCCCGCAGATAATGCCCTTGGAGCGCACGAAATAGCACGTGCTCCATCGCCATCAGGTGGCGATGAAGGATGTCACGTACATCATCAAATCGAGTTTCCCGCCCGTCATTGATATCGCACATAAGTTTTTTCCTTGATACGCCCTTCTGCTGCTATCGGTGCCTATCCGCGTGGCAATCGCGATGTAGCTAATGTGCAAGTCGATTTGAGGCACCAAATCCGGACAAAATTTCTTTCCGTCTATGCGATCAGCGCTGCCTACCCGCCCCCCCAGTTGGAACATTCGCTTCGGATTGAAAACATTTCGCCGAGAGGTAAGACTTGATATGCTAGCGAGCCTGGGAAATCCCGGCGTTGGAAGTCTTCGAGGATAGGAAAATCTCGCGATTCGAGGGAAATGTACTCCGATGAACGAAGTTTCACGCGATCTAACGTCGCTTCTGCAAGCGGCAATGAAGGGCGATAATCAGGCTGCTGCTGAACTCATGGACGCGTTCGGACCGATGGTGATTGCAGTCGTCCGTCGAAGGCTGGCACCAGAACTTCGAATTCATTTCGATTCGATTGACTTTGCTCAAGCGGTGTGGGCTTCGATGTTCCTTGCATCGCCCAATCCAAGCGAAGAGATCTCGCCGGAAAGCTTTTCCAAGCGGTTGGCCTCGATTGCGCGAAATAAGGTTACCGATGAGTTTCGCAAGCGATTTCAAACGGCTAAACACAACATCCGTCGTGAGGCAGGGCGAGTGGGAAATCGCGAAGAAGAATTCGATACACCGGGAAGGGAGGCCAGTGCCAGTCAGGTTGCCATCGCGCGCGAATACTGGGATCGACTCATGGAACGGGCAAGCTCCACAGAGCGCGAGATTATTAGGCTTCGGCTCGAAGGTTACAAGCAACTAGAAATTGCCGAGGAACTTGGAATCAGCGAGCGTACGGTCCGACGGGCCTTGACAGATTGTTTCAAAGATACGGCAGGCGAGTGATTATGAGCGGCGTGATATCAAGCTTTCTGCACGCCTCTCTCGACAGTGGTGACGACATCTTTTCGCCGTTCGTAAAGCAATGGGAACAGGGTATTCCCGTTTCAGCAGCCGACTGGCTTAATGCTCACGCTGCATATTGGGAACATCGATTGGTTGTTCTCGACTTGGCACTCGAAGAGTATTGCCAACGCATTCAACACGGAATGGAAGTCATTCATGAAGACTTTTGCCGTGCTTTTGGCAGGTATGCGGATGATGTGGCGATCATGCTGCAGATCGAAGACGCCTGTAAAGAGGGAGCCGTTGCGGGCGAAGGCGACCAACTCCCTGTCGTTGGTGAACTGTTCCACGGCTTTGAGATCATCGAACGTCTCGGCAGTGGCGGGTTGGCGGAAGTCTATCTGGCGCGCGCACCCGAGAACCAAGGACGTCGGTATTGCGTCCTTAAAATATCTCGCCATAGAACCCGAGAAGCGTCCATTCTCGGAAAACTTGACCCGCATTCTCACATAGGCAAGTTTCATTACGTCGATCCAGCGGGCCCAACGACCCTTGAAATAATCGTGATGCCTTATCGAGGCCGAGCGACGCTCTTGGACTTAGTCCACCTCAAATCGAGCAATCCGCAAGTGGACGGAGGGGCAATTGCCGACTTGGTGGCTAAGGGGCCTAAACTGCCTGACTTCTCACAAGATCGTCTGAGCGCGTGGCCGCTGAACTGCAGTTATTTTGACGTGGTCGCAACGCTGCTGGGACAAGTGGCTGAGGCGCTTGATTTTTCTCATGACAACAAAATCGTTCACGGCGATCTTAAGCCGTCAAATGTTCTCGTAGATTTCTCCGCCGAAGCATTACTCATCGACTTTAACTTGGCATTCGACGGACTTTCGTCATTGTACCGCCTCGGAGGCACGCCAGGCTATCTCGCACCAGAACTGCTTCGAGCTGTTGATGTAAGTCCACACCAAAATCAAATTCGCCCGACACCCGCTACGGATGTCTATGCATGGGGTGTAGTTGCCTGGGAACTCTTAACCGGTAAGGTCTCGAT
>JAEUIL010000683.1 GCA_016794255.1 Planctomycetaceae bacterium
GTATTGCGAGCGAGTTGTTCTTACGACGGAAGTGGTGATTCGGTTCCATCGCTGGAGCGGTGGGCCTCGCGGAATCGACCCGCCCTACGACTTCGCAACCGCACACGCGCGCCATTGCCAGAGCCACTGGCCGAGCAACAGATAGGTTTGCAGCGACAACAGCGTGAGCAACTCGACACTCGTCGGATCACGCGGGATCGTACCCACGTAGTTGAACCACGGCCACAGCGGATTCATCCCCAGGGCGACGAGCCACACGCCAAACGCGAGCCGAGCCGACCATGTGTGGGGCAGCCGGGTCCACATCACCGCCAGCGGCAACGTCAGCAGCAGCAAATAATGCGACCAGGTCGTCGGCGAGACGAGCAACATGGCGGTCGTGGCCAAGCCAAAATCGCCGTCGCGATCGTTGAGCCCCCGCCGCTGCCAAATTCGCCCGGTGGTGAGGCCCGTCACGAGCGCGATCGAGAGTGACGCGGCGAGTTTGGCTAATGAGGGACTCACCCACAGCGGTGCGGCCGCGCCACCTTTGACGCCCGGGTCGAACGCTTTGTGCCAGAAGCCGCCAAGCGAGGCATTGCCCCAAGCGCCACGCCATTCGTGAACCTGCGGCAGTACGTCGCTCACGTACATCGACAGAGCATCGAATCCGAGCACACATCCGGCCAACACGTTCAGTCCGACAAACGTGATCACGCCCGTCGCCAGCGCTCGCCATTGACGATCGATCAACAGCGGCAAAAAGAGAAATCCGGGAAACAGTTTCAACGCCGTCGCCGCACCGAGCGCCACGCCGACGAGCGTGGACCGATCGGTTCGCCAAGCGTGCCACGCGCCCAACATCAGAGCCAACAGCACGGCGTTGAGTTGTCCGTGCCCCATCTGCTCTTGAAACGGAATCGACAGCGAAAGTCCGAGCACGACCGCGCCGAGTGTCAGAACCTGCGGCGGATTTTCCCAGCGACGAATCAGCCAGCCGAAACCCACGCCGAGCGCCGCGAGCGACACCACGGTCCAAATGCGAAAGGCCAGCGTGAACGACGCCATTCCCAACGGCAACACCAGCAGCACGGCGACCGGCGGATGAGCGTTGACCTCGACGAAGTAGGTCGCCGGTGGCTCGAACTTGCTGGGCAAGTACTCTTGTCGCACGTCACGCAGCGCGCCATACACGGGCCGATCGAGCCACCAATTCCGTGCCGAGGCGTACTCTTGAAAGAAGTCCGCCTCGCCATAGTGCGGCGCTCCCTGTAAGGCTTGCAGCAACCCCAGAGCGGCGATCGCGGCATACATCAGGCGGCGCACCGTGCCTGACGGGTCCGCATCGGTCGTCGATGGAGGGTTTTGAGCCACGCCAGGTGACGCTCTAGAACAAGCGGTTATGCCCGTTCAAGGCCGCGACGCGATACGCCTCGGCCATCGTCGGATAGTTGAACGTCGTGTTGATGAAGTACAGCAGCGAGTTGGCCGACCCCGGTTGCGACATGATCGCCTGACCGATGTGAATGATCTCGGACGCATTCGCACCGAAGCAGTGAATGCCGAGAATCTCAAGCGTCTCGCGATGGAACAGCAGCTTGAGCATGCCTGTGGTTTGACCCGTGATCTGGGCGCGAGCGAGACTCTTGAATAGAGCGTGACCCACCTCATACGGCACGCACTCGGCGGTCAATTCTTTCTCGGTGCGACCGAGGCTGCTGATCTCGGGACTCGTGTAAATGCCGGTCGGAATATCGCGTGACAACGTGCCGGGCTGCACCCCTTCGACAAGATGCGTGGCGGCCGAGCGACCTTGGCTGTACGCGGCGCTGGCTAGCGCGGGAAAGCCGATCACGTCCCCCACGGCATAGATCGTCGGCTGCGAGGTCTGGAAGTGCTCGTTGACCTTTACCTGACCGCGGTGGTCCGACGCGATGCCGACCGCTTCGAGGCCAAGTTCGTCGGAGTTGCCGGTGCGTCCCTGAGCCCAGAGCAGCACGTCGGTCTTGAGTTGCTTGCCGCTCTTGAGATGCAGCACCACGCCGTCATCGAGCGGCTCGACGCGTTCGTACTCTTCGCTGTGCCGAATCAACACGCCACGATCGCGCATGTGATACGCCAGCGCGTCGATGATCTCGTCGTCGAGAAATTCGAGCAGTTTGGCCCGCGTGTTGACGAGATTGACCTTCAAGCCCAGGTTGCGAAACATCGACGTGTATTCACAACCGACGACGCCCGCGCCGAAGATCGTGATCGATTGCGGCATCGAATCCATGCGCAAGATCGTGTCGCTATCGAAGACGCGCGGATGGCTGAAGTCGATATCGGCCGGGCGATACGGACGCGAGCCGGTGGCAATGACGATATGCTTGGCGCACAGCCGGGTGCGACCGCCGTTGGGTTCTTCGACGTCGATCGTGTGCGGATCAACAAACCGGGCATTGCCCCGATAGACTGGCACGTGGTTTCGATCGTAAAAACCGCGTCGCATGTCGACCTGCTTTTGAATCACGCTCGCGGCCGAGCGGCGAAGTTGGGCGAACGTGAAGTTGAACGAACAATTCGCCTCGCGGACGATCGGGTTGGCGTTCACCTCGGTCATCTGAAAGATCGCAAAGCGGAGCGCCTTGCTGGGAATCGTCCCCAGATGCGTGCAGCCGCCGCCGATTTTCTCGAAGCGTTCGACGACCGCGACCGACTTGCCGAGCTTCGAGGCCTGCATTGCCGCGCCTTCACCGCCGGGCCCGGTGCCGATGGCGATCACGTCGTATTCACGAATGGCGTTCATGGGAAAACTCAGTGCTTAGTTCTTAGTGCTTGGTGCTTAGTTCTAGGCAAGCTGTTGCAGCGCGAAACCGCAAGCGAGCTGCTCAAGCAACCCGTTGCGACGAACGTCACTCAACGCAGCACTAAGAACGAAGAACCAAGAACTATTGACCAACGCTACGTTACTTCAAACCAATCCGCGCCTTCCGACCAATCCATCCCTGGCGATAGAAAAACCACAGCATGCTGAGCGTCACTACAATCATTACAACCCACACGCCCACATAGGCGTAGGGAATGTTCAGCTCGGGCATGTTGCCGGGCAGTTCCGTGTTAAAGTTCATCCCGTAAATACCGACAATAAAGCTCAACGGCATGAACAACGTGGCGATGAACGTGAGCACCTTCATAATCTCGTTCAGCCGGTTGCTCTGACTCGACAAAAAAAGGTCGGTCAAATCCGCGCCGAGTTCGCGATAGGTCTCGATCAGATCGATGATCTGCACGGTATGATCGTAGCAATCGCGGTAGAACAGCCGGACATCGTCGTCGATGCCGTCGAGTTGCTCGCGGCTGAGCCGGCCGCAAACCTCGCGTAGCGGCCACATCTCGCGACGCATGACGCGCATCTCGCGCTTGATGTCGTGAATCTTGGCGATCGTCGTCGGCTCGGGCTGCAATACGATCATGTCTTCGAGCACTTCGAGTCGCTCGCCCAACTCTTCGAGCACCGGAAAGTGCGCATCGATCACGGCGTCGAGCAATGCATACGACAAATACGCCGCGGGTCGAGCATGAATCTTGCCGCTGGCCGAGCGAATGCGTTGCCGCACCGGATCGAACACGTCGCCCGGGTCTTCGACAAACGTCAGCACATACCCCTCGCCCAAGAACAGCGCCATCTGCTCCGAGCGGATCGCGTCGGCAAGCGTGACCATCCGGGCGACGATGAACAACTGCTCGGCGTACGGTTCGAGCTTCGGCCGTTGATGCACATGTACCACATCCTCGAGCGCCAGCGGATGCAGATGAAAATGCTCACCCAAGTCCCGAATCAGCTTGGCGTCGCCCAAACCCGCCACGTGAATCCACACTACGGGATGAGCTTTTTGCAACTCGGCAATTCGGGCCAACGTGGGATTAGCTTCCTCGACGAGGGTGTTTTGCCCGTACGCCATCACGCTCACCTGCGGCGGCGGAGCCGTGGGATCGGCTACCACCAAGCCGGGCGACGCGCCGGGCGGTGTGCGTCGCTTGAACTCGCGTCGTGCGGCGCGGCTGAGGCGACGGCTCATCGGGGCGGCTCCTGGCGAATCGTGATCGTCGGCACGTCGTTGGGAAACGTGCGCACATGAACATCGGTTGTGCCATAAGGTAGCTGCAAACCCGCGGCTCGCAAAGCTTGCTCGATCTGCACGTGCAGCGAATGAATCGCCTGGGTCATCTTCTCGGGCCCCGAGACATAGGCCCGCAGCTCGTAATCCATGCCGGCGTTGCCAAACGACGTAAACACGGCTTGCGGCGGCGGCTCGCGGAGCAAATGCGGGTTTTCACTCGCGACCCGCAACAGCAGTTCGACAATCTTGCCATTGTCAGCGCCGTAGCTGATCGCGACTTTGATCACGACCCGCAGCATCGAATCGCTGAGCGTCCAGTTGATGAGCTGGCCGGTGATGAACTCTTTGTTCGGCACGATGAGTTCTTTACGATCCCAATCGGTGATAGACGTGGCTCGGGCGCGAATGCGTGTCACCGTGCCGCTCACACCGCCGATGGTCACGATATCCCCCACGCGAATCGGCCGCTCAAACAACACGATCAGGCCCGACACAAAGTTGGCAAAGATCTCTTGCAGGCCGAAGCCAAGCCCCACGCTGATCGCCGCCACAAGCCATTGCACATTGGCCCAACTCACACCCAGCACGCGAAACAGCCACACGCCACCGATGAGCACGATCAGATATTGCGACAAACTGACGAGCGCATACCGGGCACCCGAATCGATCGGCAAGCGACGAAACCACAGCAGTTCCAGCAGACCCGGCAAATTGCGGGCCACGATCGAGGTCATCACCAACACGATCAGCGCTACGAGCAAGTCGCCGACCGTGAACGACTGGACGGGCAGCTTCGGGACATTGTCCGGCGCGGCCGGCGCTCCCGGTGCGGCAGGCGTCGGCGGGCTATCGGTGTAACTCCAGATCTGCCACTGATCGAACACATGCAACGCGGGGAGCACGTCGACCCAAATCCAGTAGCAACCCACCGCAAAGAGCAACGGTCCGAGACTGCCGAGCAACCGACGCGATTGACTATCGGAGGTGCGAAAGTGCTCGACCGATTGCCGATGCTGCGCGAGCGCCACCCAACGTCGCCACACGCCGCCGGCCAACCACAGCCCGATGATCAACCACACCGTGGCCTGCAACCTCAGAAAGACGCGTTCGGCGGCATAGATGTAACCCAAGCCCGCCACGATGGCCAAGGCTAACGGAATGCCCACGCCCAGCGGGCGGGCCGAGGCCAACACAGCCGTGAACCACGTCCGGGGTTCGCCACTGTCGGGCGGCTGTACCAGGCCGTAACTCGGATGCAGCACGCGATTGCCGATCAACGCGAGCGCCAGCATCGCCGCGATAAACAGCAGGAGAGTCAGCGTCGGCTGATGCGTGTTCCCCTCGAACTGGCGCACCAGCACGAGCAGCGTCACGCTCAGAAACGAGACGACGAGCAGAATCCACAGATCGCGCCGCCAGGTGCGGGTGTATTGTTCGCTGACGCCGAAATGAGCCTCGGCCAATCCACGCTTGCGCGACACCTGCCGCAATAATTCGATGTTCAACAACGCGATCGCGCCCGCCTGCAAACCGCTGCCGAGCGCTTGCGTCAGCGACGAGGCGTCGAGCGCGTAGCGACAACGACTGCCGAGAATCCAAAAGATCAACGACCACGGAATCGCGAGAATCACGGTCGTCGCGATCGACTCGAGCATCGGCAGGATCGTCGGCTCGGTACCTTCGACCAAGCGTTGGCCGAGGCGCTGCATGCGACGACGCATCTTGCGGCGAGTGATCGCCGTGAGCAGCATGATGCCCAACAGGCCGAAGTACGGCATCGGCTGCCGGCGCGCGTCGGCCCACAGAATCTCGCCCACGCCGCGCCAGGCCGTCGGCGATAGCAACTGCCGCAACGATTGCCACGCCCCGGGTCCCTCTTGTGCCGAGACCAGCGGCATGCTTGGAATCCACAATATCCGCTCGTTGATATAGCTGTGAAACTCGAGCGTCTGCCGCACGAGTTCTTCTTCGCTGCGACCGAGTTGCAACACCAAGGCGTCGAGCAGATCTTGATAATCGCGTTCCAAGGGGGCGATCAACTCGCGGCGTTTCTTAAACGCCTGCTCTAGTTGCGGCTCGACGATCGCCCGTTGTTCGTCGTCGAGATCGGTATCGAGCCCTTCGAGCAACTTGGCGATATGGGCGCGAGCGTCACGCAAGTCGGCCGATTGGACTTGCAGATCGAGCAACTCGCGGCGAACGTCGGCCACCTGCGTGCGACGCTGCCGAATGCGATTGCGATGTTCGTCGACGTCGGGCAGCTCTTCCGAGTAGCGTTGCAAGAGCAGACCGATCGAGTCGGTCCAATCGCCAGCATCGCGGACATGCTTGAACCGCAGTTGATGCCGATTGCGTTCGGCCTCGAGTCGCTCGGCCTGCAAACGGGCTTCGTTCGCTTGCGCCGCCGGGCCGTCGGGCGATTCGCGCAGCTTGGCGAGCCGTTCGTTCTCGGCATTCTCTTCGGCGATCAGCTCGTCGATTTCGGAGACGGTCGCCGCGGGATCGTCGGCTTCGTTCTGAGCGACGCTCACGACGGGCAAGAACAGCGCGCAAACAAACAGCCCGGCGCGCAGCACCCCGAGCCAGTGCGCTCTGAACTCAACACGATTAAGCAAGGTCTGCGTCATCCCTGACGATCGTGGACTTGGGGAAGCGAATCAAACGGCGAGTCGCTCAACCATCATACCACGTTAGGACGG
>JAEUIL010000704.1 GCA_016794255.1 Planctomycetaceae bacterium
GTAGCGTGTTCTTTTATCGGGCGTCGTCGGCCTGTGTTTGTAGATGGGGTTCGACTTGCGGGTAATGAAACGGTTTCGGGTGATCTATCCGCGACCCGTGCTGCATGGCTATCGCTACGAGAAAAGGAGGCCCGTCCGCTCGATAGTATACGAAAGTTCATAGCCCTGGCATACGTCCTGAGGCGTGGTAGCAAGCTGCCGCGTCCCGCGTTTGCACTGCCTCGGGGGGTCTTCTATGATGAACGCTCGTCGCGGCCGTCGGTGCTGCGCCTCGTTTGTCCTCGGTGATTTGTCTGCTCATGTCGACCAAAGGTGAAGCGTACGCCGGCTTGTCAGTCGCGATTGTCACTCCGTTCAAGAATGGCGAAGTCGATTGGGCGCGACTCAAGGAACAAGTCGACTTTCAAGTCGCTGCGGGGACTGTCTGTCTGTGCGCCGTCGGCACCACGGGCGAATGCCCGACGCTGTCGCACGATGAGCACGAGAAGGTCATCGCCGAAGTCGTGCAGTTCGCTGCCGGGCGAGCCAAGGTCATGGCGGGCACCGGCTCGAACAGCACCCGCGAAGCGCTGCGGCTCACCAAGTTTGCCGAGAAAGTCGGCGCGGATTCGGTGCTAGTCGTTGCACCGTATTACAATCGTCCCACGCAAGAAGGTCTGTATCAACATTACAAGGCGCTCGCCGAGTCGGTGTCGCTGCCGATCTGCGTCTACAACATTCCCGGCCGATGCGGTGTGAAGATCGAGGCCGAGACGATTGCCCGCATGGCCGAGTGCGCGAACATCACCATGGTCAAAGAAGCGACCGGCTCAATGGACGAAGCCTCGAAGGTCATGGCGCTCACGAACCTGACCGTGCTGAGTGGCGACGACAGCCTGACCTTGCCGCTGATGGCGATCGGCGGTCGCGGCATCATTTCGGTGGCGGGCAACATCGTGCCCAAGGACATCATCGCGATGTGCAAAGCGTTCGACGCGGGCAACACCGCCGAGGCGCTGAAGTGGCATCGCAAGCTGTTCCCGCTCTGCCGCGACATGCTCGGATTGTCGACCAATCCGATTCCGATCAAAGCCGCGATGAAAATGCTCGGTCGCGACAGCGGCGAACTGCGCTTGCCGATGACGAACCTCTCGCCGGCCGACGAAGCCAAGTTGCGGCAAACGCTCACCGCGTACGGCGTGCTGTAGTTTCGCCCTGCTCGCGCGGGTGCGAGTTATGTGCTACGGTTGATGAAGGGTATGACCGGCAGGTCCGTTTGTGCTGGTCTCAACGATTGCGCGAGCGACGCTCCTGAGAATGTTGGGCGTTCGACCGCATCTGTCCATCGTCTTCTGATACAAGGACTCGAAAGCGATGTCTGATTCGGTCACCGAAGTGACGCACCAATCGTGGTTCGGCCGGATGGTCAACTCGGTGGTGGGCGTCGTGTTCGGCTTTCTCATCTACGTCGGCATGTTCGTGCTGCTGTTTTGGAACGAAGGTCGGGCGGTCAAGACGCATCAGGATCTCGAAGAAGGTAAACATCGCGTCGTCGAAGCGCCGGTCGATCGCGTCGACTCGCAGTTCGAGGGGAAGCTGGTCCACATGGTCGGCCCGATCAGCACCACCGAGACACTCCGCGACGAGTACCAAGTCCAGCTCAACGCGATCAAGCTCAGACGCGTGGTTGAGATGTATCAGTGGACCGAATCTAAGTCGACACGCACGCGCAAGAAAGTTGGCGGTGGTGAGACGACCGAGACCACGTACACCTACCACCGCGAATGGGTCAACCATCCGGTGAACTCGGGCAGCTTTCACAACAAGTCGCACGTCAACCCGGGGAGCTTTCCGGTCTCGAACAACACCTGGATCGCAGGCGAAGTTCGATTCAGTGCGTTTCGGTTGTCGCAAGAACTGTTGCAGATGGTCAACAACTTCGAGCAGCTGATGCTCAATCGCGAAGCGACGCCCCCGGCCGGTTTCCAGCGTCACGAGCAAGGCTTTTATCGCGGCAAGGATCCCAACAATGCCGAGATCGGTGATGTGCGCGTGCATTACGAGGCGGTTCAGCCCGGTCCCGTGAGCGTGATCGCCGCTCAACGGGGCGACAGTTTCGGGCCGTTCACACTCGACTCGGGCCGCAAGCAAGAGATGCTGACTGTCGGCGAGCACACGGCCGAGGCGATGTACGAAGCGGCCGAGAAGATGAACCAGTTGATCGCCTGGGCCTTGCGTGGCGGCGGCTTTCTGGGAATGTGGATCGGGTTGATGATGATGGCCCGTCCGTTGTCGGTGCTGTTCGACGTGCTCCCGCTGTTCGGCAATATCGTGCAATGGGGCACCGGAGCGATGGCGTTTGTGTTGGCCGTGGTCTCGGCCGCGATTGGCATTGCCGTGGCGTGGTTCTTCTATCATCCGTTGATCGCGATTGTCGCCGTGGTCGCCGCGATTGCGATCATCTGGCTCGTGCGGATGATGTTCGCCGGTCGAGCCCGCGCCGCCGAGGTGAATCAGCAGTTCGCCCCGCCACCCCCGCCGCCACCACCGATGCCCGCCGGGTAAGCGCTCTTGGGCTGGCTCACGAGCGCGTAGCGGTGCGATTTGACAGATTCGTGTGCCATGTCCACGTCCGCGTGGGCATGTTTCCTGGGGAAAACGCATGTCCACGAAGACGTGGACA
>JAEUIL010000733.1 GCA_016794255.1 Planctomycetaceae bacterium
GTGTTTCTACTGTCGCGTTACATTGGCAAGAGTGATCGTGAGAAGCTCAACAATCCGCACTCTCTGTTTCAAGAGTTGTGCAAGCTTCACGGTCTTGGGTTCGGCGAACGCCGACTGTTGGCCAAGCTCGCCAAGGTTCACAAACTAGAGCATCCAGCGCGATTGTTTCTCGAGCCCGAGCGGTTCGACAACGTGGTAGAGCACCCACAGTTGGCCCCGCAGGCCGGGGTGATCCGCGAGTTGCGGCAGCGACTGTTCGTCGGTTTGAAGACAAACGTTGAGTAAAGGGCGTAGCGTCGCTGAACAAGGCGAAAAAAGGAAGTCGGCGACGCGAACCATCTGGGTCAGAGGTCACGTCGCCGACTCACGTTTCTCGGCGATCACGCGGTCGCCAATCCAAACCGACGGTGTCGAGCGACTTAGCGGGATGCGCTCGGCGGGAACCCGGCGTGGATCAGCTACCGATCGCCGATCGGTCAAGCAAAACAAAGTCTCGTGCTGCCGTTCGACTCTAAGCAGCTTGCAACTGCGGGCGACGATCTTTGCGGAAGAAACCGATCCCTTCGAGCGCCTTGTACACTTCGTCGAGCGTCTTCTCGCCAAAGTTCGAGATGCTCAGCAAGTCTTCACGCGTGCAGTGCAACAGGTCGTTGACGGTGAAGATACCCCGCTCTTCGAGGCAGTTCGTGGTGCGGACCGACAGGCCGATCTCGGCCGTGCTCATTTCCAAACGATCCTGCATATCCTTGGCTTGTTGATCGACCATGCTCAAGCGAACACGACTCATGGTATTCTCCTTCCCTGGATCTCGTTGACGGTCATGCAACCTTGCACGACTCGGTCACGAGTGGCGATTACTCATCACTCGCAACGTCGCGGAGTATAGCAAGTCAAGGTCGATTTGTGCTCACAAATTTTGGTAAAAAATGCCGCAAAAACCAGGTAAATGCTAGCGGTGCTAGCATTGGCAGTAGGGGATTAAAACTCGTGCCGTTACTGCCCCTCATCTTCCTCTTCTTTCAGCACCGCCTTATCCACAATCGTCTTTTGAATATTGCCGGGCACGACGTCGTAGTGACTGAACTCCATCGTGTAACTTCCTTGTCCCGCGGTGATGCTCGATAGCGCTCGCGCGTAACTCGTCACTTCAGCAAGCGGCACCTCGGCTTCGACCGTTTGCAAATCACCGCCAGCCGAGTCCATGCCCAGCACGCGACCACGTCGACCCGCCATGTCGGCACTGATGTCGCCCAACTTCGCGGCCGGCACGGTCACGTGCAGCTTGACGATCGGTTCGAGCAAACCGGGTTTCGCTTCGAGGAACACGTTGCGAAACGCCATGGAACCGGCGGTCTTGAACGCCGCTTCGCTGCTGTCGACCGGATGGTGTTTACCAAAGTGCACCTCGACGGCGACGTTCTGCACCTGGTAACCGGCCAATACGCCCCGTTCGAGTCGTTCCTTAAAACCCTTCTCGACCGCGGGCAGAAAATTGTTCGGAATCGAACCACCCACGATCGAGTCGATCCATAGGAAGTTGTGCACTTTGTCGTGCTTGAACTCGCGCACGTGCGGAAACCGACCGTTGGCGGTGAACTCTTCGGGATCGCTCCCGGCAGGAAACGGATAGACGCGGATGTGCACTTCGCCGAACTGACCGCGGCCGCCCGACTGCTTCTTGTGCCGGTAGCTTCCCTCGGCCTCGAACTGCACCGTTTCGCGGTAAGGAATCTTCGGTTCGTGAACTTCGATCTCGACCTTATCGCGCCGCTTGAGTCGCTCGCGGATCATCTGCAGATGCAATTCGCTCATGCCGGTCATGACCAGTTCATGCGTCTGCGGGTCGTGATCGATGCGTAGCGTCGGATCCTCTTCGGCGATCTTGTGCAACGCTCCGGCGAGCTTGGCTTCGTCGCCACGATTCTTGGGCGTCACGGCTAAGCCGACCATCGGGACCGGAAAGTGCGGTGGATCAAAATGCCAGTTGCCGAGCACCGTGCCGGTGTGCAGATCTTCGATCTTCGTGACCGCAACAATCTCGCCCGGGCCGGCCTCGTCGATCGGCACCGTCTGTCCAGCTTGCACGCGACACAGCTGATGAAACTTGATCCCCTTCCGCGACTCGGCGGTCATCACCTGGTCGTCTTTCTTGACCGTGCCCGAGAAAATGCGAATGAAGCTGAGTTTCTGCACGAATGGATCGACGCGAGTCTTGAACACTTGCGCCACGAGCGGCCCCGCGGGGTCGGGCTTGATCTCGACCACGGTGTCGTCGGCCGGTTGATGCGCGTGATGATGCACCTGAAGTGGCGAGATCGCGTAATGCACGAGTCCGTCGAGTAACTCGGGAATACCCACGCCGGTCTTGGCCGAGACACAGAAGATGGGCGTGAACGACTCGTTGGCCTCGGCCTCGTCGACCAGCCGTTCAACTTCATCGTCGCTTGGCTCGGTTCCTTCGAAGTAGCGGTTCATTACCTCGTCGTCGAGTTCGGCCACGGCTTCGATCAATCGTTGATGCGCCTCGTGCAGATCGACCACGCCGGTCTCACCCTGCGGCGGATGCAGCGAGTTATGGACCTTCGTAAAGTGCTGCCCGGTGCCGTCGGGCACGTTGAACAACACGCACCGCTCGCCAAAGAATTCCTTGATGCTGGCAATCAACCCGGGAAAGTCGATATTCTCGCTGTCGAGCTTGTTGATCACGAGAATCCGCCCCAGATCTTCGCGGGCCGCTTCTTCCCAACAGCGGCGTGTGTTGACGCCAATGCCCGTGTAAGCGTTGATGACGATCACCGCGGTGTCGACACCGCGAAAGCTGCAGATCGTTTGGCCGATGAAGTCCGGGTAGCCCGGCGTGTCGGCGACATTGAAGAGTTTGCCAGCGTGCTCGAAGTGCACAAGCTTGGCTTCGATCGAATGCTTGTGATGCTTTTCTTCTTCGTCAAAATCACAGATGCTCGTGCCGTGATCGACACTCGCCGGATGCGTGATCGCGCCAGTTTTGAGCAACAGTTGGTCGACCAGCGTGGTCTTGCCGGCCGCGCCGTGTCCACATACGGCCAGGTTACGAATCTCTCCGGGGCTGTACTTCTTGGTCATGACAGGGATCCCTTCGAAACAAGGCGTGCTAGCCCGAATGATCCGTGATGACCATTCAGGCCTTTATGGAATAGGCGATGCCTCCCGGACTGCGGTCAAAGCGTCGCCCAACGTTAATCGTCCTTCATAGAGCGCGCGGCCAATGATGCAGCCAGCCACGCCAATTCGTTTCAACTCGCCCACATCCTGCGCTCGGGTCACTCCGCCCGAGGCGATGACCGGCAGCGGCACAGCGCGGCGAAACTCGTCGAGTGCCGCGAGATTCGGTCCTAGCAACATGCCGTCGGTCGCGATGTCGGTCATGATTACGGCAGCCACCGGTTCGTCGCGAAATTGATTGGCC